>JBBQCR010000300.1:0-4677 GCA_038318935.1 Phycisphaerales bacterium | reverse complement strand
CGGATCTTTGATCGCTTCCTTCCGCTCGTCCTCGGTGAGCTTGGTGAAACACGACTCCTGGAACCAGCGATCGATCGCATCGGCCTTGGCCTCGTTGGTCGTCGCGCCGCTGGCCGCGCCGACCGCCTTGGCCGCTCGCTTGGCGATCTTGGCGTCGTCCCACGTGCGCGCCTCGTTGACGAGCAGGTTCTTCAAGTCGACCGGATTGTTCGAGGGCAGGGCATCCGGAGACCACTCCAACTCGTAGCGCGACTTCACCCACGCGCAGAACTGCTGCAGCGCGCCTTGCGGATTCTGCGGCAGCATCGCGTTGGTGACGTCGATCGCGTACTAGATCGGATAGCCGAGCTCCCGTTCGCGGTACGCACCGAGCGACAGCTCCAGGAGCTTGGTGGTCGCCTCGTCCGCGTTGTCGACACCGGCCTTCACGGCCCGCTCGCTCAGGTTGAAGATGGCCGGATCGCAGGGAATTCCGAACGTGCGCGTCGTCCACCCCGCCAACTCGCGCTGGGAGTAGCCCGGCTCGAGGTACATGTCCAAGGGTGAGAGGTCGATCGCGTGGAACTTGCGATCGGCGGCCTGCTCGAGCTGTCGCATGATGTCGCGAGGCTCGCTGGTGCGCACCGTCTCGGCGTTGAGCTCGATGTCAAAGTTCGCTCGCGCCCAGCCGACGAAGCCTTCCATATCCCACTCGCTGCGATCGAGCTCCTCGCTCATGTACTCACCCACGGTGACGCGGATGATCGACGAACTCTCTTCAAGACAGTCGGTGAGGATCAACTTGTGGATCTCATCGCGATCCTTGCCGCGGAATCGATCGGCGTCGATCGGTACGGAACACTTCTCGCGCACCCATTCCGCAAGGCACCCCGGCACATAGCCGCGACCGAGATAGTGGGCCGCCTCGTCGCGCACCGACTTCTCGATGTAGTCGACGATGACCACTCGCACGCCCTTGCCTTCCACGATCGGCTGCCGCAGCCCGTAGAACGCCCGGCGCTGGAACTCCATTGGCTCGTCGTATTCGAGGATGTTCTTGCGAATCTGGAAGTTTCGTTCCTCGACCTTGCGCTGGGCCTTTTCGATGGTTCTGGTCAGCATGCCCAGTTCCATCGCTTCGCCCTCGCGAAGTCCGAGGCGGCTCATCGCGTTGAGGGCCGCCTTGCCCATGAAGAGCTTCATCAACTCGTCGTCGAGCGCCAGGAAGAATCGCGACGAGCCGTTGTCGCCCTGACGACCTGCGCGTCCGCGAAGCTGATTGTCGATACGCCGGCTCTCGTGCCGTTCGGTACCGACGATGTGCAGACCGCCCATCTCCTCAACGTGCTTGAAGATTGCCAGTCGATGCAGCGGCGGGAAGCCGATCGAATCGAAGAACTCGACGAGTTCCGACTCGGGCATCTTGGCGGCGGTCTTCTCCGGAACGCGCTGCTCGATCGCCCACTTGCGGAGAAGCTGCAACTTGAGGTCCGCGTCGCTTGCTCCGGCGACCGCAGGCTTGCCAAGTTCGCGGGCCGCCATGTGGCGATAGCAACTGGCGACGATCTGTTCGTCGGGCCACTCGGCCTTGACTTCGCGCGGGCATACGTTGCGGCGCTTCCAATGCTCGATGAGATCCTCGCGGGCGATCGGCTTGAGCTTGATGTCGGTGCCGCGACCCGCCATGTTGGTCGCGATCATCACCGCCCCGAGATAGCCGGCGCCAGCAACGATCTCCGCCTCGCGGTCGTGTTGCTTGGCGTTGAGGATCTCGTACTTGATGCCATACTTCTTCGCCAGCATCGCGGCGAGCTGCTCGCTCTTCTCGACGCTGGTCGTACCGACCAGGACCGGTCGTCCGGAGTCGTGGTAACGATGAAGCTCATCGACGATCTGCTCCCACTTGTCTTTTCCGGCCATGAACACCAGATCGTTCATGTCGGTACGGGCGATCGGCACGTTGGTCGGAATGCTCACGACGTCGAGGCGATAGATCTCGTAAAACTCCGTCGCCTCGGTGTCCGCGGTGCCGGTCATACCAGCGAGTCGCGGGTACATCTTGAAGAAGTTCTGGATGGTGATCGTCGCCATGGTCTGGGTCTCTTCCTTGATGCGGACCCCTTCCTTGGCTTCGACCGCCTGATGCAGTCCGTCCGACCACTGACGACCAACCATCTTGCGACCCGTTGACTGATCGACGATCACCACGCTGTCGACTCCCTGTTCGTCGGGAGCGATGACAAAGTCGCGATCGCGCTGGTAGACCGTGTGGGCCCGCAGCGACTGCTCGAGGAGGTGGGGCATGTCGATGTTGTCACCGACGTAGAAGCTGCCCATGCCGGCGACCTTCTGGGCTTCGGCGATGCCGTCGTGGGTCGGCGTGGCCTTCTTCTTGTCGAGCTCCAGCTCGTAGAACTGCGTGAAGCGATCTCGTTCGCTCTCAAGCACCGGAAGTCGCTTTCGCGCCGCGTCCATCTTGGCCTTGATGGCCGGAACCGTGGATCGATCGCGGGCGTTGCGGATATCGCCTTCGCACGCGGCCATCTCGGCTCGGCATGTCTGTACCTTCTCTTCGGCGGCGTTCCACTGGGCTTGCTTGGCGACGAGATGGCGCGCGAGACGATCCGCGAGCGCGTACCGCGGTTCGTGGGCGTGCGCGGGGCCAGAGATAATCAGCGGCGTGCGGGCCTCGTCGATGAGAATCGAGTCAACCTCGTCAACGATCGCGAAGTGGCGGTGCTTCTGGAGCTGCTCCTCCGGACGGACCTTCATGTTGTCGCGCAGGTAATCGAAACCGAATTCGCTGGTGGTTCCGTAGACGACGTCGCAGGTGTAGGCCGCAGCCTTCTCACCCTGATCCTGCATGTGCATCGGATGGATCGCACCGACGGTGAGTCCGATCGCCCGGAAGAAGGGAAAGGTCCAGTCGCGGTCGCGCTGCACGAGATAGTCGTTGACGGTGACGACATGGACGAACTTGCCTTCGCAGGCGGCGAGATAGCAGGCCAGCGGGCCGACGATCGTCTTACCTTCGCCGGTCTTCATTTCGGCGATGCGCCCTTCGGAAAGGACCGTACCGCCGATGAGCTGCACGTCGAACGGTCGGGCACGAAACGGCGGACGACTGTCGGGATAGAGCTCTCGCACCGCCTCGTAGACGGCGTTGGGAATGTCCATCCACTGCCATGCGGGCACCGGGGCGCTGCAGCCGCAGAGATCGCCGACGGGCTGGCGAGGCTCGGTCGCTGCCATCGTGCGCTTGAGCTCCTCATAGGTCGAGCGGACGTCGGCGGGAAGTCGCGAGGAGTCGAACTCTTGGGCCGGGTCAAAGACGTTGCGAATGCCGACCGCTCGGTCCATTGCTTCGCGAGCGATGGCGAATATCTCGGGCATGAGGGCGATGATCTTCTCGCCCTTCTTGATGCGGGCCCGGAACTCACCGGTCTTCTCGCGCAGCTGCTGGTCGGTGAGCAGTCGGGTCTCGGTCTCGCGTGCGTTGACCTGGTCAACGATGCGCTCATAGCGCTTGACCATGCGGTCGTTGCGGGAACCGAAGATCTTCTTCATCAGGGGGCCAAAAAACGGAACGCCCATGGCGGAATCGCTGCCTTTCAAAGATGCAACTCGATGTGAGTCACACATCGTCGCGAAGCGATCGCAAGCGATCGCATCCGCCGGTCGCGGAGTCATCACCCCGTTGCTGTCAGGGTGCTGGCGAAATGAGTTGGTGTGGAAAAATTAAAAGGAACCTGCCGTCGGACTCACGCTCGCGCGGGAGGAGGCAGATTCAGCAAGCGACGATGCGTCGCAGTTCGGCGATCGCCGGGGCGGGTGTCGTCGCAACCACTCGTCAGGCGCGACGGTTGCGACATCGGACGTTGATCGTGTCGGTGGCTGTCGCCGAGGCAGGGGGCTGCCAGGCCGCCAGGAGAGGTCGTGGTGTTTCGACGGGCTCCGCTGGTCCAGTCCTCTTCGAGACTTTCAGCGACGCTGGCCAAGACTGTCGCAAGAGCGCGACCGGAGACAAGCAAAGGCGCCGGCATCCGGGTGCTCTCGCTCGTCGCGGCGGCCAACACCGAACCGACGCCAGCGTCGGCGAGGATCGCCGAGAGGGCGACCAACATAGCCACGGCCACCGCGGTCGCGGTCGGCAGGGGGGCGGTGGGTCGGGGTCGGAAGCGGAGCATGGTGCGGCGGAGCGAAAGCGAGAGAGGAAAGAGGAGAGAGTATCGGTCGGCGCGGCCTCAAAGGCAACAAGGGAGTCGCAGAGTGAGCAAGAAGCGAGCGAAACTTGACTGTACGGGCCTCTGGGTTCGGGACTTTCCCAACCCGATCCGGACCAAGTTGGCACCGGACTCTCGCTCCGAGGCCCGAGCCGCGTCACAATGCCGGAATGCTCCTTCGCTCCGCAATCGTCGCTGCGCTTCTTACTCTCAGCGTTCTTCCGGTCGAGGCCGGGGGTCTCGCTCGCGCGACGAAGCTGCCGCCGGCAGTCCATCCGCAGCCCACATGGGTCTTCTTCCGAGACCGCGCTGGCGCCGCCGTACGGGAAGCCGACGCGCTGGTCTCCGATCGTGCGCTTGCCCGGCGAGCGATGCGCGGCACTGAGAGTGGCATTACCGAGCGCGACATGCCGGTCGATCCGGCCTACGTCGCGGCGGTGCAGGCGATGGGCGGCCGGGTGCGTGTTCAGAGTCG
>JBBQCR010000299.1:0-4681 GCA_038318935.1 Phycisphaerales bacterium | reverse complement strand
GGCATCGCGATCGCCAGTTCTTCTCGCACCCGCGCTGCGGTGGCGACCAAGTGCAGTTCCTGGTTCTCGCGGCGCAGTCGCTCGATTTCGCGCTGGGCCTCGACATCGGCCTCGGACTTGGGTGCCGGTCCTGGGACCCGCGGCTCAAGGAGCCCCGCCGCCTCGGAAAGGAATCGCGTGCGAAGCGCATGAAAGCGCGATGGCCCGACACCGAGCGTGTCGCATGCCTCCTCGACGGTCATCGAGCCTGCGAGCGTCGCGAGGACGACGCGCAAACGCTCGCGTGCAAGGTCTGAGCATTCGATACCTTCTGCGAGGAGCGGTCCCAGCGGTGGCCTGCCGCGCCGCGCGGCGGTTGGTTCCTTCGTCTTGTCATCGTGCTCATCGGCGTGTGCGCGTGGCATGCTCGTCCTCCGATCGCTGAGGAAGATTGTCGCCTCTGCAAGCCAAACGCGCAACCGGACACGAAAGCGGCGCGGGACGGGGATCACACCCCGCGTCCCGCGCCGAGTCAGACAGGTCTCTACGGAAGGCTTCGACCGATCAGGCTTCTGAATGGGCTACCGGATCCGAAGCCTGCACAGCAGTCGGCGTCGGTGCCGATTTTTCTGCGCCCGCATCGCCACGCAGCGCCGACACTGCGCGCAAGGCCCGCACCTTGGGACGCCGACCGGACGGCTTTTGCACCTTCGCCGCACTGGCCGCTCGGGCTGTACTGGCTGCTCTGGCCGCGGTCGACGATCGTGTGGTACTCGCGAGCGTCCCCACGAGACTCACCGACCGCTGGGCGCTTCGCAGGAGCGCCTGATGCCGCTGCACTTCGCGCGACGGTCTACAAGCTCACCCAAGAAGGCAAGATCCCCGGCCAAAAGGTGGGAAGGCACTGGCGGTTCAGCCGGGTGGTGATCGACTCGTGGCTCGCCTGCACTCCAAGTGAGCTGCGCGGCTTGAACGTCGGGCAACTGGTCACGGAGCTGCGCCGGATGACCGTGACGGAACTGCGCCGCAGGTATGCCGAGGTGTGCGGCGAGGAGACGCGGTCGAACCACAAGGACTACCTCGTCCGACGCATCGCGTGGAGGGCGCAGGCCAACGCCGAGGGGGGACTGCCCGAGCGGGCGCGTCAGCGGGCGTTCGAGATCGCCAACGACGCCGACCTCCGCACCCGCGCGCCTGGGCCACCACGCCCAAGCCCGGCGGCACCCGGCGGGCGGTCGAGACCCTGCGGCAGTTTTTTGATTCGCTCGACAATCCCGCTTGACCTCGCATTTCGCTGCGTTAGCATACGTGCGAACATTCGAGGATCGCGAGTCACCACCCATGCCGAAGAAGCTCCCAGGCAACCAGAAACAGCCCATCGGAGACCGACTCCGCGCCCACCGCGTCGATGTCCTCGGCAAGGGACTGCGCGAGATGGCGAAGCGGCTGGATGTCTCGCCGCCGCACTTGACCGACATCGAGTACGGACGGCGCACGCCGTCGGAGGAACTACTTCTCCGCATTGCGAAGGCGTACGACCTCGATGAGTCGGAACTTCGTGCGGGGTTCGGCCGTCCTGACACCGATGTCGCTGGGCTTGCCTCCGGCAGTCCGACTGCTGCGGCGAAGGCGCCGGTGTTTCTGCGCACCGCAAAGGACCTCTCGCCCGAAGCGTGGGACAAGCTCATCAAGCAGGCGGAGCAGCTTTCGCAGAAATCTCAACCGTCGGAGAAGCAGGGGAAGAAGCAGGGGGGCAAGCCGTGACCGGTACCACCTTCCAGCTCTGGCCTGCGATGCGTCGCGTTGAACGCGCTGCGCGGACCACGATCGCGAAGTGCCAGCGCAAGCTCCGGCTTGCGACCACGCCGGTGCCGATTCCTGTTGAGGAGTGGATTGAAGGACCGCTCGACATCCGCTTCGGCGTCGCCGACCTCTCGCACCTTGGGCAGGACGTACTCGGCTCGGTCGATATCCCGGCTCGTGAGATTCTCGTGAGCGAGAAGGCCGCGTTGCATGAAGGGCGATTCCGCTTCACGGCGGCGCACGAGCTCGGGCACTTCGTCCTGCATGCCAAGATCTCGCCGACCTTTCGCGACGACGTGCACATGTCCGCGTTCCTCGACCAGCGATTCGAGCGCGAGGCAGACCGATTTGCGGCAGCGTTTCTCGTGCCGCATGAACTGCTGTGCATCGCCTATAGCGAGGAATGCCGCGATGCGGGTGCAAGTCCGGGCGACTTGTTGCGTGCCGTGAGCGACGGCGTCACCGAGGCGCGAGACCTTTTCCGGACGCGAGTTGTCGCCAAACTGGCCAAGCGATTCGGGGTCTCGGCGAGTGCCATGGCGCACCGGTTCAGCGACCTCTATCTCGCGGACGGCACGTCGGCACTGAGTAGACCGACCGTCGCGGCGATCCTCCAGGTTCAGACGGGCGGGCGCACCGATCGTCCGAGGTAGCACTGCGGTAGCACTGCGCGCATGGTGTTCGCAAACATGCTTACAAGCGAAAGGACGCGGATGATGAACGGGAACGACAACGACAACCTCATCAACATCGACAACCCACGACACCAGCGATTACCGAGTCCGTCGACCGAGCCGACTGACGCTGGAGTCAAGGAAGCCGGCACGCAACCGACCTGTGATCGATGCGGCTCCGCCCTCACCGCCGCACCGCGATGTCCACGCTGCTCTGCTCCGCGCTGCATCTCATGCGGACTCGAATGAACCGTCTCCATCAACCACCCTTTAGGGAGAACTCCGATGACACGACGAAGACAGTGCTCGCCAATACTCTCAGACTCCGACGCGGAGCGATTGCTCGACGCGACGCGTCGCGCAGAAGCCTGGATCCTCGTCGACCGGCACGGCAGGATTCGGTACCGCATCACGGGACCGGAGCGACGACTCCTCTATGTGCTCGCGATCGAGAACGGACTTCGACTGTGCGACATTCGGTCGCTGCGGAAGACATCGTTCGACTTCGATGGGGACATCGCGACCGTCTCCGTAGCGAAGCGGACTGGCTCGCGCGAGCTCGTGGAGCGTCGTGAGTTGCGGGCGACGACGGCCATCACCCTCGTCGAACATCTCCGCCCGTGCAACCCGGGTGCAAAGGCGTTCAGGCTTCCGCCGAATTCGACGATTGACGCGGCCCTGCGTGCGGACCTCGCAGCGGCAGGGTTCAGGTTCGGCGCTGCGGATTCCGAGACGATCGGCTTCTCGATGCTTCCGCAGTCCTTCCTTCGACGTTGGGCCGAAAGTGCCCGCTGGCCACTCTTCCGTCCGCAGCGATCGCCCGGCCACGCCGCGATTGACTGTTCGCACCCTTGCGAACGGACTCAATCATGACCCTCGAACGAAGCTCGACTCCGAGCGACGAGTCCGAACCCGCCCCGGGGTCCAACGGTGTCCCCTCACCCGCTCCGCCGCGGCGCTCGGTTCACTTCACGTCGCGCTCCGACCGCTGGGCCACACCCATCGAGTTCTTCCGTCAGCTCGACCGCGAGTTCGGATTCACGCTTGATGTCTGCGCACTCTCTGACAACGCGAAGTGCGAGCGATTCTTCTCACCAGACGACGACGGCCTGCGGCAGGAATGGACTGGCATCTGCTGGATGAATCCGCCGTACGGCCGCGTCATCAGCCTGTGGATGCAGAAGGCCTACGAGAGCGCCCTCGCTGGAGCGACCGTCGTCTGTCTCGTCCCCGCGCGCACCGACACGCGCTGGTGGCAGGACTTCGCGACCAAGGCGGCCGAGATCCGCTTCGTCACCGGTCGCCTCAAGTTCGGCGACGCGGTCAACAGCGCGCCGTTCCCATCCGCTGTCGTCGTCTTTCGGCCGCCGACCTCGAAGCGTCCACGAACCACTCGGCGACCTCGCGTCAGCGTGACGCAGCTTTCACTCTTTCCCACACCCACACCTCCGACTCCTGAACAGTCCTTCCACAAGGAGACTCAGCCATGAACGACCAGCCTCTTCTTCTCAAGCCGCGCGACGCAGCCCGACTCCTCGCCATCAGCGAGCGGAAGCTCTGGCAGCTCACGAACTGCCGGGAGATTCCGGCGGTCCGCATCGGTCGCGCGGTGCGCTACTCCCACGCCGCATTGCGAGCCTGGACCGAAGCGAGATCTACTCCGGAACGGCGACCTAGCCGTTGAGATGATCAAACCGACGATTGACGCTACGGTGATCTGAGAACGAGCGGCCAGCGCTGCCGCCAGGGAGTCAACGATGAAGTCCAAATCGAACCGCGGACGGCAGTCCCACACATCGAAGAAGCTTCAGCCGGTTGCGGCCGAGCGAAGCAGCGTTGGTTCGCTGTACCGCAGAGGAACTTCTGGTTCCTGGATCGCATCGTGGTGGGACCATGACGGCAGACGTCGCACGAAGTCGACGCGTACAAGCGACCGCGCCGCGGCAGAGCGGATTCTGCGGAAGTACGTCGCTGATGCGGCGCTCCGCCGCGAGGGTGTCATCGACGTGCGCGTCGAGTCGGTCGCGAAGTTCGAGGCGATGCCGCTCACGAAGCAGCTCGGCGACTTCATCGCCGAGGTTGATGCTCGCGGTAACACCAACGACGCCGTCGATGCACTTGAGGCCCGCGTCGCGAGGCTTATCACGCTCGCTGGCGCCGAGACCATCGCAGATTTCACGTCGTCTTCCGTGATGGGTGCGCTGCAGCGACTGCGGCGCGGCGGA
>JBBQCR010000298.1:0-4683 GCA_038318935.1 Phycisphaerales bacterium | reverse complement strand
TCCTCGTCCTTGTTCAGGCGATGCACGCCGCGGAAGTAGGGGCGGTACTGACCGCCTTCTTCGACCGGGCGGTCGTCGCGTTTCTGCTCCGGATACTGCACGACCCACAGCGTGTCCTTGTTGGATCCGTTGCGGCCGATGTTCTGGAAGCAGTGGCGAAGAGTCGTCCCGAGCCCCTTGATGATGTTCGGGATGAACAGATTCTCCGAGCGATTGAGACGCGTCGGGCTGACGTCGATGATGTCCTTGTCGGGGATCGCCATGGGGTGGTTCAGTCGCTCGGGTCGAAGTGGCGTCGGAGTGTAAGCGACGGCTGTCGGCTCCGGCTTGGTCGTCCCGCTTCACTCCTGTCGCTGGACGAAGCGGGAGTCGCGTCGTACCGTCGCGCCATGACCGCCACCGGTTCCACTCCATCTCGTGATCGCACTAGCGACAGCAAGGGCAGCCGCAAAGACGAGGAGCGGCGGATCGACCGCATCGGCTGGCGGTTGGCAGGTGTGGGCGGCGAGTTCGCGAGTCACGTGCTTGCGGGTGTCCTGATCGGCTTGGGGATCGACTGGTACTTCGGCGTCCGGCCGTGGGGAATCCTGGGTGGCGCGAGTGCGGGGCTCGCGGTCGGAATGCTCCAGTTCATCCGGCAGTCGCTCAAACTGAATCGGGAGATGGGACCGGTCAGCCCTCCTCCCGAAGGATGGAAAGAGGTTGAGGACGAGCCCGCGGACAAGGAAGACGAGCGGGATGAGGATCGGAGTCGTCCGTGACGGAGCCGACGGCGATTCCGCCGCGCGATCCTGACCCGCCGCGAACCCTGCCGACCGGGCAGATCCTCACGACCTTTGGTGCCCTCATAACACTTCAAGTCGCCGTTGTTTGGGGCTTGCAGCAAGCGTTCGCCTGGACAGCGCAGACCACCAACGGTGTCATGGCCGGAGGAATCGTCGCCTACGTCTCCGTGCTCGCCTCAATCCTCGCTTTGCAACCCTGGAAACCCCGCCCGATGGCGATGTGGACGATCCTCTGGATGGGCTCGACCACGATTCGCGTCCTGCTTACCCCCGTCGCACTGTTTTCTGTATACTTCGCGACCCTTCTCCCGGGGACGGCGGTCCTACTCGGCGGAACAGCGGCTTTTTTCGCCGCTATCGCCGCAGAAACCGTGGTCATCGCGAGGGCCGTCCTTCAACCAAGTCCCGGGTCGCCGTCACGAAGGTAGCGGGCTTTCTCGAAGGGGCTTGTGAAGGCTGTCACGAACTGAGCTAGGCCACTCCAGTCGGATTGGCCCGGCCGGTTGAGCCGGTTGGACTCGTTGGTTGGACCCGTTGGAACAGGTGTTTGAATCAGACCTAGGGACTTCGACTCGTGATGCTTGACCTCACCGTCATGACAACCTTGGCCTCGAACAACCCGATCGAGCACGTCGTCGATCACAAGCTGTTCAGCGTCGGCAGCCTCGGCTTCTGGACCATGCAGCTTGGCACATTGGTCGTGGGCGGCATCCTCACGGTGCTCGTCCTGAAGACGGCAGCCAACTCGATCGCGAGCGGTGCAGGCACCGGCAACCGGAAGTACGTCCCGAAGGGTCGCCTGGCCCAAGTCGTCGAAGTCCTCGTGCTCGCACTGCGAGACACGATGCTCGAGCCGATTCTCGGCAAGCGGAACACGGCTCGCTACCTGCCGTTCCTGCTGTCGCTGTTCTTCTTCATCCTCACGCTCAACCTCTTGGGTCTCATCCCGCTCACGGACATCCAGCATCTGATCGGATACCTGACCGGACACCATTTCGAGACCTACATCGGCGGCACCGCAACGGCGAACATCGCCGTCAACGCGGCGCTGGCGTCCATCGTCTTCGTCGTGATCCAGGTCCACTCGGTGCGCGAACTCGGCCTCAAGGGCTGGTTTGAACATCTGTGTGGCGGCGCGGATCTCCTCTACGGATCCAAGGGACTCCTGCTGGTCGTCCCGAGCATTCTCGCTGTCGAGCTCTTGGGTCTGATCATCAAGCCCGCCGCCCTCTGCATCCGCCTCTTCGCCAACATGGTGGGCGGCCACACCCTGATGGCAACGCTGCTCATGTTCGGTGCGATGGCCCGCGATGTGAATGCCGAGGCTCAGGTGGGCAACTGGCTCACGGTCGGCGGCATCTCGCTCGCTGCCGGTGGCTTCGCCGTTGCCATCACCTTCATGGAATTGTTTGTCGCCTTCCTGCAGGCGTTCATCTTCATGTTCCTCACCGCGGTGTTCATCAGCCCGATGAGCCATGAAGAGCACGCGGAGCATGATGAGCATGCTGATCATGCCGATCATGCTCACGGCCACGCACCCCAACCGGTGCACGCTCACTGAATCACTCGCTTCCCCGCAGGAACGTGGAGATGGCCTCACGTCACCTGATTTCGCAACTCGTTTTAGGCATCAGTTTTTCGGAGGGGCGGACGCCCTCGCGTCGCGCACGGATCCTCTAGGAGAGTCCATTCATGAAGAAGCTCGCTCCCATCGCTCTGGTTGCTCTCAGTGCCCTCTTTGCCGCCTCGGCCGCACATGCTGCGGAAGTGAGCTGGGGCCTCGGCCTCGGTGGCGGTCTCGCTGCCGGTCTCGCCACCATCGGCGTGGGTCTTGGCATCGGTCGCATCGGCGGCAGCGCCGTCGAGTCCACCGCGCGTCAGCCCGAGATGGCTGGCCGCATCTTCACCCAGATGATCCTCACGGCCGCTCTCGTCGAAGGCGTTGCGCTCTTCGCCGTCGTCGTCGGCCTGCTCATCGGCTTCGTCCGCACGGGCGCGTAACGCGTTCGGGCTTGAGAAGAGGCCTGACTCGGATGGATGCCGTCAGGATCGAGTCACCGAACGGTCGGTGACCGATCTTGACGGCCCTGACGAGGACGGCCCAAGTGGGACGCGTGTGTTTCGGTCCGCGTCAAACTGGTCGCTTGCGTCGGTCTTTGGCCTTCGGTCTTTGGCTCGTTTGTCGAGATTTCACCATGCTTCCGATTCTGCTCGCCGCTTCCGAAGAAGGTGGCGGAAACCCGGTTGAGTTCAACCCGATCGCGTACATCACGACGATCGCGGTGTTCTTGGTTGTGCTCGCGATCCTCGCCGCTGTCGTCTGGCCGATGATCGGCAAGGCGCTCGACGAGCGCGAGAAGAAGATCCTCGGCGAGATTGAAGCTGCGGAACGAAGCCGCGGCGAGGCCGAGGCTGCGAAGGCGAAGTTCGAGAAGGAACTCTCGCTTGCTCGTGAAGAGGCCGGCCGACTTGTCGCGCAGGCCAAGTCCGATGCCCAGCGGGTTGCCGACGACCTGCGAAGCCGCGCTGAAACCGACCTTGCGGATCGCATGCAGAAGGCGACCGCCGAAATCGACGGCGCCAAGCGCGCCGCGATCAGCGAACTCCACGCTCGAGCCGCGGACCTCGCGACCACCATCGCCTCCAAGATTCTCCAGCGTCAGGTCAACGACGCCGACCAGCAGCGTCTCGTTGAGGAAAGCCTCCGCGAGCTCTCCGGCCGTCGCAACTGATTTCGAAGTCGACCTCGAGAACGCCCCATGCAGCAGCAAGTCAACGACGTCGCTCGGGTGTACGCGGAGAGCCTCTTCCAGCTCTGCGAGAAGGACGGCGGCGTCACGCGCGCTCAAGAGATCGGCGGAGAACTCGCCAGCTTTGCTGAGGTCATCCGGAGCGACAAGAAGTTCGCGGAGTTCCTTCGCACGCCGACGGTCGATCGCGCGAGCCGCGAAGAGACGCTGAAGCGAATCCTGAGCGGACGAGTCTCCGACCTCTTGCTCCGCTTCATCCTGATCGTCAACCGCAAGGATCGCGGCGCGGATCTCATGGGTATCGATTCCGCATTCGATGCGATGCTTCAGGAGCGTCTGGGCAAGGTCGAGGTCGACGTGTGGACCGCCGGCCCCATGAGCCAGGACGCTCTTCGGGCGATTCAGGCGCGCATCAGCGCTGCCATCGGCAAGGACGCGATTCTCCGTTCGTACACCGAGCCGGCAATGATCGGCGGCATCAAGATGCGGATCGGCGATCGCCTGATCGACGGTTCCGTGGCGACCAAGCTGCGAGCGTTGCGGACGTCGCTCGTTGAGACCGGCGGCGCCGACGTGCGCGGCCGGTTCCAGCAGTTCATGAATCAATGAGTACCTGAGTCTCTGACCCCCGCGGCCGACCGCTGACGCGAACGGCCGTCACTTGCAACGCGAGACATTCACTGCGGGAGAAGCCCGCCGAAGGATCGAAGGCCGTGAAGATCAAGACCGACGAGATCACTTCCGTCATCAAGCGCGAAATCGAACAGTTCTCGAGCCAGCTCGAGATCTCTGACGTTGGCCAAGTGGTCGAAGTCGGCGACGGCATCGCCCGCGTGTATGGCCTCTCGAAGTGCATGTCTGGTGAGCTGCTCACCTTCGAGGGCGAGCACGGTTCGGTCATGGGACAGGTGATGAACCTGGAGTCCGAGACCGTGGGTGCCGTGCTCTTCGGTGAGAGCGACAAGGTGCGCGAGGGTGACACCGTCCGCGCGACGGGTCGCCTGCTCGAAGTGCCCGTCGGGCCGGCGCTACTTGGTCGCGTCGTTGATCCGCTCGGTCGCGCGATCGATGGCGGTCCGCCCATCCAGACCACCGAAACCGGTAAGGTCGACATCGTCGCGCCGGGCATCGCCGCCCGCCAGCCGGTG
>JBBQCR010000297.1:0-4683 GCA_038318935.1 Phycisphaerales bacterium | reverse complement strand
TCACCCATTGGCGCAGTGCCGTCTCGACGAGGTCGAGATCGGCCGCAACCTGGTTGATGTTGCGATCGCCGAGCCGGCAGAGGCGCACGGCCTCGGCCTTGAACTCATTCGAGAACGTCCGTCGCTTTCGCCGCTTCTGTTTGGACTTGTCCATGGATCACTCCCGGCGAGCATTCTCGCCAAACTGGGTGTCCACGAAAGTGGCGCGCGCTCAAAGCGTGAGACGTGCATGTCTGCAGCGGTGGTGCATGGAGGGCATGATCGCTCCTGCTCTCGAACCGTGAGCGAAGAAAAAACGCCCGGCATGGCCGGGCGTTGGTAGGAATCAGGGTGTCGCGGAGAACTCTCGGCGGCGTGGCGCGAGATACTCACGCATCATGACTTCGAAGGCTTGCCAGACTTGCCGGGCTTGCCTTCGGACTTCCAGTCCGACTTGCCTCCGGATTTGGCTTCCGGCTTGGAGTCGCCAGAATCACCCTTGGACTTCTTGCCCTTGGCTTCGGCCTTCGGCTCTTCGGCGATCTCGGGCTCTTCAGGAGCCTCTGCCGCAGCGGCGGCGGCGGCCTGCTGCTCCATCACCGACTCCAGCATGCGGTCGGCCTTCACATCGATGGTGATGTCGGCCTTGAGGTCGCGCTCGAACTGGATGAGGCAGGTGTACGAGCCGATGCGTCGGAACGGCTGTGAGAGACGGACCGAGCGCATGTCGACGGCGAAGCCCTGAGCGACGAGGGCGTCGGAGATGTCCCGCTGGGTGATCGAGCCGTAGAGCAGGCCCTGATCGTTGCAACTTCGCACGAGCGTGATCTTGTGCTCGACGAGCTTGGCGACGGTCTCCTCACGCACCTTGCGGAGGGCCGAGAGTTCCGCCTGGGCCTTCGCGCGAGCGCCCTTCAGCGACTCGATCTTCTCCGCCGTCGGGTGTTCGGCGAGCGCGTGCGGAAGAAGGCAGTTTCGGGCGTAGCCCGGCTTGACGCTAACGACATCGCCGACGATGCCGAGGTTTTCGACGGTGCGGAGGAGGAGAAGATCAGTGTTCCGTGCCATGAGGGTCGGTGTCCTTGCGGAGCTCGCGGATCGTCACCTCGCTGTGGGTGACGTCGAATGCGGGCAGACCGGGAGTTAGGAGCCGGACCACAATGGCCCTGCGCCCCAGCGAAGCGAATCGGAGAGTATGGCAGAAGTGCGGCGACCCGCCAAGCCGCCGAGCCGCACGTCCTCACCCACCTCAGCAGCGACTCCAACGTCGATATCCGGACCTGACGCGGAGTCTGCGGTACTTCGGCATGTCGCAGTTCGAGGTCATCGCAGGCGTACGGACGCCGATCGTGATGCTGTCACTCTGCTCGCGGTTCGACTCCGAGCAGGTTCCGAACGAAGAAGTCCGCCCGTCGCCGCCGTCCGTACGCGCTCTCCGCAGCACCATGATCCGAGCCCGGAATGACCAAGAGCTCAAAGTCCTTGTCGGCACGAACGAGGGCGTCGACCACCTGCATCGTCGAGGCCGGATCGACGTTCCGGTCCAGTTCGCCCACCACCAGAAGCAGTTTGCCAGTGAGCTTGTGGGCATCCGTCACGTTGGAACTCGCCGCGTAGCTGTCGTCGATGGGCCAACCCATCCACAGCTCGTTCCACCAGATCTTGTCCATGCGGTTGTCGTGACAACCGCAATCGGCGACGCAGGCCTTGTACATATCACCGTGATCGAGCATCGCACGCAACGCATTCTGACCACCCGCAGAGCCGCCGTAGATGCCGACGCGCGACAGGTCCATTTCGGGATGCGCAGCCCCGGCGGCTCTGAGCCAAGCGACGCGATCGGGGAAGCCGCCGTCTTTCAGATTCTTCCAGCAGACGTCGTGAAACGCCTTGCTGCGATTGCTCGTTCCCATGCCATCGATTCGAACGACGATGAAACCAAGCTCTGCGATCTCGCGCTGCCCATGCCACGTCGCAAATGTTTTCGGTACGAACGAGTCGTGCGGACCCGCATAGATGTCCTCGATCACGGGGTAGCGCGTGCCGGGATCAAAGTTCGACGGCCGCCACAGCACGCCGTAGATATCCGTGACGCCGTCGCGACCTTTCGCGACGAAACGCTCGGGAGGGAGCCATCCTGTAGCGAGCAGTTCGCTCCAGTCGCCATGCTCCAGTTCGCAGACCAGCGAACCGTCGGCGGTGCGGCGCAACTCGGTCACCGGCGGTTGGTCGACGCGTGACCAGCGATCGATGAAGTACGTTCCGTCCGGCGAATACTGCACTTCGTGCGATCCGTCTCCGGCGGTGAGGACGACCAACCCGGTGCCGTCGAAATTGACTCGGCAGAAGTGCTCGTAGTACGGGTCCTGCTCGGGGCGAATGCCACCGGCGCGGAACCAGATCTGGCGCTGTGTTTCGTCGACGCGATCGACTCCACGCACGACCCAGTCGCCTTTGGTGATCTGAGATTTCACAGCGCCGGACTGACTGTCGATCAGGTACAGATGATTCCATCCGTCGCGCTCCGACATCCAGAGCACCTCGTTCGTCGCGTCAAGTTGCTGGAGAAACAGCTTGCCGGCGTAGTCGAAGAAGGTGACGCACTCCTCGTTGACGATGGACGTCGCATGCCCGGTCTTCGCGTCCACGCTGACGAGCCGCATGATCTGGTGGCCGCGCTGGTTGTAGAGGAAGGTGAAGTGCGATGAGTCGCTCGTCCAGCGCAGGCGGTCGATTGACCAAGGATTTGGGAAGAGCGTGTCGCGCTCCGGGATGGCGATCGCCTGTCCCGTTGTCAGGTCGAACAGGTACGGCTGGGTCTGCTGGATTCGGTCGCCGGGCTTCAGGTAGTCGAAGGAGTGCAGCTTGGGTTGCGTCTGATCGCGAGGAGAACTCTCGACGAGGTTCACTGTGTGTTTTTGGGCTGGCGATTGCCGCACGATGACGACCTTCGTGCCATCGGGAGACCAGAGCGGCGGAGCAACGTAGGGATGTTCGGGTGTTCCGTCTGTCGACGACACGACGGATGTTCCATCGCTCGTTCGAACGACGAACGCGTTGCCATCTCGGAAGTCGACTCGATAGGCGTTGCGCGAACTTCCTCGGTCGGACTCCGGCGGAGGTCGTTCGTTGGGCGCGTCGGTCGTCTGCGTCCCCTGCGCGGCATCGGGTTTCGTGGGCGGCGGTTCGGTCCCACCGATCCTGACGATGTCGCCGCGATTACGGGCGAGGAGCCATCCGATCGGCGTTCCGTCGGCTGCAATCACTCCCCACGCATGACCGGCGAAGGTCTGCTGGACGTGCCGCTCGCCGTCTTTCAGTCGAGCGTATGGGCGTCGCTCGCCGCCCTGATCGATCCAGACGAGCTGCACCTCGCCTCCGGAACGGTTGACGAAGACGAGATTCACGCTCGGTCCCGCGCGGCGCCGGCTACGGAGTTCGGTTGCCTGCAGGGGAAGAGCGAACGTCGCTTCGTCCTCGGAGGTCGCATCGGCGAGTGATCCATCGCGAGGGTTGTAGCGGAACGTGCGCTCGCCACCCTGAAGGAGGAGCAGCATCACTCGCTGTTCGTCCGAACCTTCGAGGCTGATGCGCTCGATCGGGAGTTGTGCGGCGTCGATGGGCTTCCCAAGCTTGGTCGACAACACTGCGGCCAGACGCTCATGGTCAAAGAGAGGTGCACGATCGGCCTTCGCCGCATCGACCAGCACGAACTCACGACCTCCACCGACCGTGTCGACGGCATACCAGCATCGATGCGCGTCGATCCATTGCGGATCGAGATCATCGCGACGCACGAGGTTGCCGACACGGCTCTCGATCGACGCCGCCCGGGCGTAGTCGGCCTTCGTGCCTTGGGCCACCCCGTTGGTCGCCAATGTGGTCGCCAAGGTTGAAGCCAAGGTTGAAGCCGGCCACAGCAACCACGCGACTGTCGCCAGTGCGACAACCGCGCGCGATCCGGATACCGGCATCGCGATCGCCGCTCCATTCCTCCGACACCCGATCTGCGAAGTCCAACGAAAAACCGACGTGCAGGACAAGTTCATTGTCGTGCAGCGTAGTGTCCGGTCGATCGTGCGCCGTTTGAGTCCGCCGAACGCATCGGAACTGAACGTCGGTAGGTGACGATCACGTCGTCGGGCGTGTGTGCAAGACCCCAGACTCGCGAATCTTCAGCCCGCCTCGGGAGTGGTGCACCAGCGCACGGTTGCTCGCCCGATCAGAACGGGATGTCGTCCTCTTGGACCGACTGGTGCGTCCCCTGGCCGCCGCGATTTCCCTTCCCTGCAGACGGCGGCGCGGCGGGCGCGTAATCGCCTCGTGCGCCGCCTCGCGACGCTGAGTCGCCACCGCCACCCCCGGCACCGCCACCACCGCCACCGCGACTCTCGACGAACTCGAAGCCCTCGATGACCACACGAAGCCGCGACTGCTTCTTGCCTTCCTTGTCTTCCCACTGATCGAGCTTCAGGCGACCCTCGACGAAGATCGGCTTGCCTTTGGCGAAGTACTGGTGGATGACTTCAGCCGTGCGTCCCCACGCCTCGCAGTCGACGAAGGTCGTCTCTTCACGATCCTCGCCCTCCTTCGTCTTATAGCGACGATTGACGGCGAGACCGATGGTCGCGACTGCTTGGTTGCTGGGAGTGTGCTTCAGTTCAATGTCGCGAGTGATGTTCCCCATGAGGAGAACCTTGTTGT
>JBBQCR010000296.1:0-4683 GCA_038318935.1 Phycisphaerales bacterium | reverse complement strand
GACGGTACGGCGACTCCGCTCACTCGCCACAGGGCAGCAACATTGGTGAACGGGCCGTGACTTCGGACAGCTTCAGCGATCCGTTCGCCGTCCTCCTGCCCAAGCCCGTGAACCATGCGCAGTCCCAGTCGCAGCGCCGGTTGATCGCCAGCGACCGTGGGGCGTCGATACGGCACACACATGGAAGGATCGTGATCGGCGCGGAGGATGCGCGGAGGTTCGTCGTTGCCGGCGGAGAGGAAGACGTCTTGCTGGTTGTCTTGCTGGTGGTCCTGTTGCCTGTCCTGTTGCCTGTCCTGTTGCCTGTCCTGTTGGGTGGGCCGCTCGAGCGAACAGTCCCACGCGCTGGCGTTGACGTCGACGGCGCGAACGATCACGCCATGCTCGACGGCGTCGCGGACGATCTGGGCCGGAGCGTAGAACCCCATCGGCTGACTGTTGAGGAGCGCCGCCGCGAACGCTGCCGGATGATGGCACTTGAGCCAAGCGCTGACATAGACCAGCAGGGCAAACGAGGCGGCGTGCGATTCGGGAAACCCGTATCCGGAGAAGCCTTGGATCTGGATGAAGACCTGCTGTGCGAATTGACGCGTGTATCCACGCGACACCATGCCGGACTCGAGCTTGGCAGCAAATTGCTTCAAGGCGTTGCCCTTGCGCTTCCATGCCCCGATCGCCCGGCGCAACTGGTCGGCTTCGCCTGGGGTGAAGCCTGCGGCGACGATCGCCAGCGACATCGCCTGCTCCTGAAAGAGCGGCACGCCGAGCGTCTTGCCGAGCACTCGCTCGACCGCGGCATTGGGGTAATGGATCGGTTCCTCACCATTGCGACGACGGAGGTAGGGATGCACCATGTCGCCTTGGATCGGCCCAGGCCGGACGATCGCGACCTCGATCACCAAGTCGTAGAAGGTGCGCGGCCGCAAGCGCGGCAGCATCGACATCTGGGCCCGCGATTCGATCTGAAAGACGCCGACGGTGTCGGCTCGGCAGATCATGTCGTAGACCGGCGGATCCTCGGGGGGAATGCCGTGAAATTGAATCGGTGCGGACGATGCCCTCGGCGATGACGGCTGCGACTTCGCCGCGTCGTCGTTCACGAGATCGATCGCCTTGCGGATGCAGGTCAGCATGCCCAAGGCGAGCACATCCACCTTCAACATGCCCATGGCATCGATATCGTCCTTGTCCCACTCGATGATGGTGCGATCCTCCATGGCCGCGTTCTCGATGGGTACCAGTTCGCACAAAGGCCCATCGGTGATGACGAAGCCGCCGACGTGCTGCGAGAGATGTCGCGGAAATCCGAGGATCTCGCTCGAAAGGACCGCCAGCCGACGAATCGTCGGATCGCGCGGATCGAGCCCGATTTCGCGCACCCGCTCGATGTCGACGGAGCCGTCGTTCCACCAGTCGACGCCCGACGCCAGGCGATCCACGCAATCGAGCGAAAGGCCGAGAGCCTTGCCGACATCGCGGATGGCGCTGCGCCCGCGATAGGAGATGACCTCCGCGACAAGAGCCGCCCGTTCGCGGCCATAGGTGCGATAGAGGTATTGGATGACCTCCTCGCGCCGTTCGTGTTCGAAGTCGACGTCGATGTCCGGCGGCTCGTTGCGCTCCTTGCTGACGAACCGCTCGAAGAGGACGTCGATGCGATCAGGATCAACGGCGGTGATGCCCAGGCAATAGCAGACCGCGGAGTTGGCGGCGGCTCCGCGCCCTTGGCAGAGAATGTCACGACTGCGAGCGAAGGCGACCAGATCGTGGACCGTGAGGAAGAACGGCGCGTACTGCAGTTCGTCGATCAGTCGAAACTCGTGCTCGATCTGCGAGCGCACCCGTTCGGACACGCCGTCCGGATAGCGTTCGTGCGCCCCCCGCCACGTGAGGTTGCGCAGATGATCCATGACCGTGACGCCCGGCGGCGCGACCTCGGCCGGATAGCGATAGCGAATCTGGTCCATCGAGAAGCCGGTCGCCCGATCGGCAATCTCGCCCGCCCGCTCGATCGCTTCGGGCAGGTCGGCAAAGAGTTTGACCATCGACTGCGGTGACTTGAGATGTCGCTCGGCGTTGGGAAAGAGGCGATATCCCGCCTGCTCGATAGTGCAACCATGGCGGATGCAGGTGAGGATGTCCTGCAGCGGTCGTCGTGTTGGCACGTGATAGTGCACATCGTTGACGGCGACGAGCCGGACCCCGGTGTGACGGGCCAGCGCGACCAATTGCTGCGATCGAAGTCCGTCGTCGGGATCACCGAGGCGAGTGATCGCGATCGAAAGCTGGTCTGCGAACGTTCCGCGCAATCCTTCGATGAGTTCGAGCGCTGCGTGGTCGAGCAGTCGCGGCGGAAGCAGCGTGCAAAGGATTCCCCCATCACTGGCAACATCGAGCAGGTCATGCAAGGCAAGACGACACTCCCCTTTCGGAGCGCGGCGCTTACCGAGGGTCAGCAGCCGACAGAGGCGGCCGTAGGAGACGAGGTCGGTCGGATGGAGCAGGACGTCGACATGCAATGCTCGCTTTGCGTTGATGTCGTGATCGATGAATACATCGATGCGGCTGCCGACCAGAAGGCGAATGCCGCGTTCCTTGGCGGCGACATGGGCCCGGACCACTCCGGCGAGCGTGTGGCGATCGGTGATGGCGATAGCGCGGTAGCCGAGCTCCGCCGCACGTTCGACGAGCTCCTCGGGATGGCTGCCGCCGAGGAGAAAGGAGAAGTTGCTGGTGACCGCCAGTTCGACGTAGCGATGAGCGAGCTCTGCGGCCCCCGATGATGAAATTGATGAACCTGATGAACCTGATGAACCTGATGAACCTGATCCTGCAAGCGACGATGCAGGCGATTCGACCAGTCGATCTCGCCATGGATGCTCACGGAACTTGGGTGCCGGCAACTCTGGCATCGGTCACCTCCTGCCCGACTTTGGTATTGACGCTCGTGATCGCGTGACCAATTGCCTCATGACCAATTGCCTCATGACCAATTGCCTCATGACCAGATCCCTTGCGCGAACCAGCGTTGTGTTGTGCCTTCACGCCAGATCCAGAGCCAGAAGCCGCAACCAAGGAGCACGCGCTGGTAGTGGCGAACGCCGCTACTCACCACCGCATCGAATGACGATTCCGGTGGCGGTCCGACATCGGAGTTCGCAGTGAGGTGTCGGCCCACAGTGGACTTGGATTTGGATTTTGATTTGGATTGGGACTTGGACGGGAACGCAGCGGAATCCGGCGAGTTCCGCCACCAACGCTCGTCGATGCGCTCTTCGCCGCCCGTCGCCAGCACCGCGTGGTCATGACCTCGCCAGTGGAGTTGCACGATGCGACCGTCGCGTGCGACGACATGCACCGACTCTCGCTCCGACCAGAGAACAGTCGGCCGTTCCGCGGCAGGAAGCCTGCCGACGATGCTCCACAGATCGGCGTGCGACACGCCGCCATCCCCGATCGGAACGAGCTCAAAAGCAGCTTCGGGTTCGTGCGTTTCCACCGGCTCGACACGCAGGATCGCATCGGAACCGAGTCGAGCCATCAGGAGATCGAGACACTCATCGGCGAGTGGATGCGATGGAAGGAGCCTCTGCCGGACCGGCTGATGTGGCGTGGAGTTCCACGCCCGTGATGTGTCTGACGACTGCTGCGGCATCGCCAACGCCGGATGCATCGCCTCGTGGTGCGGCAAGGACGCCAGACGCGATGCGGCCAGAATCAGCGTGTCAATGCCGAAGCCTGCATCAAGGCGCTCGAGCTTCGGACGAAGGAGGGACCAGAGATGTCCACGACGACGGCTCGGACGTCCACAATGAATCTCGATCGTGACCGGAGGAGCGTTGGCCCGGATGGCATCGAGCCGCAAACGACGCACTCCCCGCTCGCGACGACGCAGGCGACGGCAGAGAGCGTCGACAAGTTCGGCAACCGCAATGCCAAGAGCCTCAGGATCCGTGACCGGACCGGCAAAGGTGCGTTCCACCCGACAGGTGACGGCGATTCGGATCGGCTCGAGCGGCTCGGCAATGCGACCGAGGGCCTGATCGAGACGGATCAGCGGATCGGGATCGCTGCGCGAGATCGGTGTGCCAGAGGAGGACGCGCTGTGCATCGACGCTGGAACGATGACATCTCCCTCACCGATGTCGGCAAGCGCTGCGTCGTCTCGTTTCGCGGATTTCCTACCGGTCCCACGGCGTTGAAAGGGCTTGGCGATGAACCGTTCGCGATGCTTGGCTCCGAGGCGCTCCGCCAGCTCGTCGCGATCAAGGTCGAGGAACTGCTGCACTGTTTCCACCTGCACCTCGCGCAGAATTGCGACGTCGGCTGGTGCAAAGCGCAAGGCGGCGATCGGCAATGGTCGTATTGCACGCAGCTCGTCGCCAGGGGCAATGACGCTCTTGCCGGACACGCTGGGCATGTTGGGCATGCCGCCATAGCGGGCAACCCCCCATGCGATTCCGATCGTGCCAGCTACGGCCAGCCTCGCCGTGATCCCGCGGCGTTCCATTCGCTGCTGAAGATCGTCCAAGAACGGGAGTTCGCCACCGAATCGTTGCTCGAGCAAACGTTCGCAACCGGTGATTGACCCGAGGAGACCATTGGGCGGGTCCATCGCCACCGACGGAACAAAGCGGAGAAGCCACGCCGCCAATCGACGCAGCGCGGCAGCGTCGGCGTGCG
>JBBQCR010000295.1:0-4755 GCA_038318935.1 Phycisphaerales bacterium | reverse complement strand
GATGGTTGCCAGAGTCATGGCACGCACGTCAGCGGCATTCTCGCGGCGACCGGCAACGATGGCGTCGGCACGGTCGGTTGCGCGTGGAAGGCCAAGCTCGTTCCGTATGTGATCGTCAATCCCTGCAGCGGGTTCGAGAGTTCGGTCGCGACCGGCTTGTTGATGGCGACCGACGCCAATCTCCGACTCGTCAACATGAGTCTGCAATACTTCACCGGTACCCAAACGCTGCACGATGCGGTGCTCTATGCAGCGGCGGCAAACGTGATCATGGTCGCAGCCGCCGGCAATCAGGGCTCGGCGTCGGTGACGTATCCCGCAAAGTGGCCCGAGACGATCGCGGTGGCGGCGCTGACCAACACCGACCAGCCGGCCAGCTTCTCGAATTTTGGGCCAGAGGTGGACCTTTCCGCAAGCGGGCAGACGGTCCGCTCGCTGATCGGAACCACATCGTACGGTGACAAGAACGGCACCAGCCAGGCGACGCCGTTCGTGACCGGTACCGTCGCGTTGATGCTGGCCCGAAATCCCAACATCACCCCCGCGCAGGTGCTATCGATTCTCACCGCGACCGCGGTCGACATCAACACGCCAGGATTCGACAACAAGACCGGATACGGTCGCGTGAACGCCTATGCGGCGCTTCTCGCCACACCGTCGCCGTTGCCAGCCGATCTCGACGGGGATGGCAACGTCGGCCCTGCGGACTTGGCAATTCTGCTCGGCTCGTGGGGGAGCTGTGTCAACTGCGATGGCGGCTGCCCGGCCGATCTCGACAACGACTGTGTCGTGGGCCCGAGCGATCTTGCGATCCTTCTCGGCAGTTGGACCTGAGCCACTCGCTTCACGGCATGCGACGGGTATGCTCAGTCAGCGTGCATTGTCGCGCGGAAGGATTGACCTCATGCAGGTGCGCATGGAACTGTCGCGGATCTTCATCCGCGAACTCAGCGACATGCAGATCATCGAACTTACGGAGGTCGACGGCGATCGGACCATTCCGATCGTGATCGGGCTGCCGGAGGCGTTTGCGATTGAGCGTCGACTGAAGGGGACCGAAGTCGTGCGCCCGCAGACCCACGATCTGCTGGCGTCGGTGATCCGGCACCTCGGCGGCAAGCTCGCGCGGATCGAGATCCACAATCTGGACGAAGGAACGTTTTTCGCGAACGTCGTCATTGATCGGGACGGCGAGGAGATCGTCGTCGATAGCCGACCGAGCGACGCAATCGCCTTAGGGGTCGCCGAGAAGGTTTCGATCTTCGTCGCCGAGAAGGTCCTTGCGCAGGCGGCCGTGGATGCGGCGACTGGCAATGGGGCCGCAGGTGGCGGCGAGAGTGGCGGATCGATCGTCGATTTCGACGAGACGGAAGCCGAGGAAGAGGACGACCAGTGGTAGTCGTTGCCTCACCGCGGATGGGCGCGTCGTGAGTTCTGACGTCCCAATTGGCGGCCCGGCTGGCAGTTCGTCTGGCAACTCGTTCGGAGCGGGGTCGGCACCGCTCGCCGACGATCCGCTCCCGAGACGGCGGCTGCTCTCGCCCGACAATACCGCGGGACTCGCGGGTGGCGTCATCAAGGAGCGCGAAGGGGACTTTCTCGTCGACGAGCTTCCGCTCTACCAGCCGAGCGGCGAGGGCGAGCACCTCTACATCGGTGTGCAGAAGCAAGGGATGTCCCACTCCGAAATGGTCGAGGTGCTCAGCCGACACTTCGCGGTGCGCGAAGAGGCCATCGGATTCGCGGGCATGAAGGACAAGGTCGCAGTCACGCGGCAGATGCTCTCCGTGCATCTGCCGGGTCGCGAGCCGCCCGCGACGATGCTGCAGCACGAGCGGATCCAGCTCCTGTGGCAGGACCGTCACGCGAACAAATTGCGCCGTGGGCATCTTGCCGGCAACCGCTTCTCGATTCGCATCCGCAAGCTCGACCCGATTAAGTCACCGCTCATCTGGCGATCGCTCCGGATACTTGAGCGTGACGGCGTACCTGACTACTACGGAGCCCAGCGATTCGGCTACCGGCGCAACACGCATCGACTCGGAAGGCATCTTCTCAATGGAGATCCCGATGCGTTTCTGGCGGAGCTCGTCGGCACGACGTCGCCGTTTCCGGAACACCAGCGTGAACAGCGCGAGCTCGTCGATGCCAAGCGCTACGACGAGTCGTTGCCAATGTGGAGCCGAAATGATCGCGCCGAGCGGATCGCCGTCAAGGCGCTGGCGCAGGGCCGATCGCCGGGCAGCGCGACCAACGCAATACCGCAGCACGTGCGCGACTTCTTCATCAGCGCGTACCAGTCGGCGGTCTTCAACCGCTTGCTCGATCGGCGGCTCGAAGAGGGACTTTTCGCGAAGCTGATCGTCGGTGACGTGGCGTACAAGCACGCCTCGCGAGGCCAGTTCACCATCACGCCGGAGATCGCCGCAACCGAGGATCTGGCGGCCCGCGTGGGCAGCTTCGAACTCTCGCCCAGCGGACCCATGTTCGGACGCGGCATGATCGAGCCGATGTCGCCAGTGCGCGAATGGGAGCACGACGCGACGACTCGAATGGGCGTGCTCCCCGAGGTCATGCTCGCCAAGGAGTTGGATCTCGACGGCACTCGGCGTCCGTTTCGCGTGCCGGTCACCAACACCGAGCTCGAAGGGGGCTTCGACGACCACGGCACCTATATCCGGCTCGCGTTCGATCTGCCGCGTGGCGCATACGCGACGGTCCTGCTGCGCGAGTTACTTGGTGACGCCGTGCCCGCCGATGAGGAGGCCGCTCGTGAGCAGACCTGACTCGGCTCTCCTACGCTGCAAGCGTGGCTGATGCTCCGCGACCATCCCGCGACCTGCTGCTGGTACTCTCGCTCCTGACCCTCGGCGCAGTACCGGACGGCATGGTGTATCCGGCGCTGCGTGCGCTGACAGTCGAGCGATACGACATCACCATCGATCGGGCGTCGTGGTTCACATTGGTGCCGACGCTCGGGGCAATCGCCTTCGCGTTCGTCCTTCCGAAGATCGTCCGCGGCCATTCGCCGTTGACGGTGCTTCGTATCGCATCGCTCGTGGAAGCGCTGCTGCTGGCATCCGTCGCGCTGCCGGTGCCGTACTGGCTTGTGATCGTTCTCCGTTTCCTCGCGGGGGCCTGCGATCTCGCAGGCATTGCCGCGACGCTGCGGATCGCAGTCCGTATCGCCGGCGAACGTCATCGCGGTTGGGCGATGGGAGCGATGGGGACGGCGATCATGTTGGGACTGTTCATCGGCTTCGGGTTCGGCGCCGTGCTCTCGGTGCCGATGATCCTGCCGATGGCGGCGATGTCGCTGCTGGTCCTGACGGTCCTGTCGTTTCCAATCGAGCGGGCCGTGCCGCGGGTCCACGATGCCGATCCGCCGAGTCCGGCTCGCGGTGCGATCAGTCCGGCGCTCCGTCGTTCCCGCGTTGCCGCGTCCATGATGCTTGCCGGCGATCGCGGACTGTCGGCGGTACTTTCGCTCGTTGTTCCGCTGGCGTTCGGAGGACGGGACGGTTCCGCGAAATCGCTGGTCGGCGCGATCCTGGGGCTGTCCATGCTCGGGATGGTGATTGGCGGTCCGTTCGGCGGGCATCTCGTCGATCGATTCGGGGCGGTGCCGGTGCGGCTGGTCGGAGCGCTCCTCTTTGGGTTCGGAACCCTCGGCATCGTTCTGGTCGCGCCCGTCGGTCCTTGGGCGATGATCGCGATGGCGGCGATCGCCGGACTGGGGGCTGCTCCGCTCTTCGCCTCGGCCATGGCGATCGGCACGCAGCAACGCGGAGGCACCGGTGTGTACGGAGCTATTCAGGCCGCAGGGCAGGGCGGATACGCCCTCGGAGGGGCCAGCCTTCTCTTCGCGCAACCGGCGGCGCTCGGCGCTGCAGAGACGCTCGCGGTGAGCGCGATCACCTACATCGCGTTGACCCTGGCGATGACCGTTCTGCTGCGTGGGACTCGGATCACGCCAACGTGATGCCGCGGCTCCGCAGCGCGTCGCGCACTTGCGACGCCGTGTCGCCGGTGTGATCGATCTGCACCGCATCCCATCCCAGTGATAGTGCGGTCTCGACGTTTTCCGGCAGATCGTCGAAGAACAGGATTGATCGACCCTCGGCCGACAGCTCGCGCTCGAAGCGGCGATAGATCGCCTCGCCGGGTTTCGACAGTCCCCAGAGGTGCGACGCGTGCCGAGCATCGAGTGCCTGCAACGATGGCAATCTCAGAAGGGCCTCCCAATGCGCATCGTTGGTGTTGGAGAGGCACGCGGTACGGAGTCCCGCGGCACCGATCGCAAGGATGGTTTCGGTAATGCCCGCGTACTCGCCCCGAATGATCGCGGCGTGCACGCGGGCGATCTCCGCCTCGTCGTAGAGTCCGCCGACGGCGGCGCTGAGTTCCGAATGAAACTCCTTCGCGAGCATCGCTCCCGTCTGATGCAGTTCTGCCAACTCGTGACGGCGACGATGGAAGGACGGATCTTTCGGCAACGCCCGCAAGGGGACGCCAGCGGTGAGGACCGCCTCGTCGAAGGATCGGCAGATGCGCACCACGACGCCGCCCAGATCGAAACACACCACACGAACACTCATGTGGCCGAGTGTATTCGCTTCAACCTGCCGATCGTCGGCGGGAGCCGAGCAACAGCGTCAACGCATACAACGCGAACGTGGATGGAGCGGGAACCACCGGCGGTCTCGTCGGCGTGACGGTTGTGGCCCCTCCGCCACCTCCACCACCACCGCCGCC
>JBBQCR010000294.1:0-4793 GCA_038318935.1 Phycisphaerales bacterium | reverse complement strand
CGCCCATGCCGCCGAGACGCTTCTCGACAAGGCCCGCAGTGGCCGATGCACGATCGATCGTTCGGGGCTCGACCTCATCCTCGCGAGCGCTGACATGTTGGGTCGGCTGGTGCAACAACTGCAGGGCGGTGAGCCTCCGGTCCAAGGCGAGATGCGCCGACTGATCGCGCGTCTCGGAGCCGTCGCCGCAGGCCGCTCCATCGATCTGCCAATGCCGACACTTCAGGCATCAGCCGCAGCGTCCGCGATCGCGAAGGCCCAAGCAAGGGTCGGCGCGATCCCTGCGTCAACCCAGCCGAGCGATGCGGTGACGCGACTCGATCCGGCGCCGGCATCAGCTTCGGTGCGGGCAACAGCCGAAGCCCCCTCCGAACTCCAGCGCTGTGATTCGAGCGTCAGGGTCCCGACAACGCGCATCGACTCACTGCTGGGTATGGCGAGTGAACTTGCGATCGCCCAGCGCATAGTGCAACAGGATTTGGCGACCATTGCCCGCTCCAATCAGCCTCTCCAAGACAACTTCCGTCGCATGTCAAAGATCGTGCGCGAGTTGCAGGACGTCGCCATGAGTCTGCGCATGGTCGCCCTCAAACCGACGTTCCAGAAGATGGCGCGATTGGTCCGCGATCTGGGCATTCGCCAGAACAAGTCCATCGAACTCCTGATCAAGGGCGACGACGTCGAACTCGACCGCAGCGTCGTGGAAGCGATCGCCGACGCGCTGATCCATCTCATCCGGAACGCATGCGACCATGGGATCGAGAGCGCTGCCGAACGACGCAAGGCAGGAAAGCCCGCGCACGGGACGTTGAGCCTGCGGGCGCTCCAAGACGGGGCGACGGTCATCATCGAAGTCTCAGACGATGGTCGCGGACTTCATCGCGATCGCATCCTGCGAACGTGCGTCGAGAAGGACCTGATTCCCGCGCATCGCGACACCGCGCACCTGTCCGACGCCGAGGTCTACGAGTTCCTGCTCGCCCCGGGCTTCTCCACCGCCGAGCGGATCACGGACCTCTCCGGACGCGGCGTCGGACTGGACGTCGTTCGGGCAAACATCGAAGCCCTTCGCGGAAGGATCGAAATCCGATCAACGCCGGGACAGGGCTCGATCTTTTCGCTGCGATTGCCGCTGACCACGGCGATCATCGACGGCACGATCGTGCGGGTTGGCGATCAGCGATTCGTCATCCCGACCCTGGCCATCGAACAGACGATTCGTCCGACCGCAAGCGACGTGTGCACGATGTTCGGATCGCGTGAGATGGCGATGGTTCGCGGATCGTTGCTGCCGATCCGTCGTCTCAAGCAGATCTTCGGACTGAACGAGGGAGTTGATCCACTCTGCGATGGACTGCTCGTGGTGCTGGAATCGAGCGGTCAGCGCTGCTGTGTCTTCGTCGACGAGATGCTCGGTCAGCAACGGGTGGTGATCAAGTCGCTCGCACAGGACACGCCTCGGTCGCGAAGCGCGACCGGCGCTGTAATCCTCGGCGACGGCCGCATGGCGCTCATCATTGACGTCAACGCTCTCGTGCAACAGACAACGCACGCGGCCGCTGCAGCGGCTTGACAGGTGTGATCGTCGATGCCGCTCTCGATGACGCTTCCCGAGCGGTGTCGCGGACGCACGACAGTCTCGCGGCCAATTCAGCGCAACGATCAAGTCGAGTTGGAAACGAGTCGATCTGCACCGAGGCGGGCTGCTCTGACCACCGATCCAACGGGATCGGGATCGTTCCGTGCCGGCGCAGTCCCGTGCGATGAGAACCGCCGGTGAGTCTTCCCGAGAGTGCAAAGCCTTGAGCGTGCCCGTCACTCCAACCTCCTCGCCAGCTTCAAGCGTTCCAACCCCTTCTGGTCCGGTGCCGACGGACGCGACACGCACCGAGGCTCGCTCCGCCGCCAATCATCGCATCGTCGTGGGCGTCGCCGACATGGCGATCACGAGCGACCCGTCGAAGCACATGGTCACCTACGCGCTAGGTTCCTGCATCGCCGTCATGCTGTACGACCCGGTTGCAAAGATTGGCGGCATGCTGCATTTCATGCTGCCCGAAGCCAAGACGTGCCCTCAGAAGGCAGCGGTTAATCCGGCGATGTTCGCTGACACCGGAATCTCGTTGCTCTTCAACAACGCGTACAAGCTCGGTGCCGATCGCGGACGACTGATCGTCTGCGCCGCCGGAGGCGCGGAGATCCTCGCCGAGGACCGACACTTCTGTCTTGGCGCACGCAACCGAACAATGCTGCGCAAGATCCTCTGGCAACACAACCTCCTCCTCACCGCCGACGACACGGGCGGAACGCTGAGCCGCACCGTCACGTTGTCATTGAACGATGGCTTGATGACCACTCGATCGCAGGGGAAGGAGAGTGTCCTGTGGGCGCCGACGACGTGAACCGATCGGAAGAGCTTGAGAGGCTGATCGGAGGACTCGAGCGCCTGCCATCGCTTCCAGCGAGCGCTGCTCGCGCGGTCACGCTGCTGAGCGGCGGCAACGCGAGCGCCGCTGAAATCGAACGCATCTTCCGCGCCGACGAGGGACTGGCGTCCGCGACCTTGCGGCGAGCCAATTCCGCGACGTATGCCGCCGGCACCCAGCGGAGTTTCGGACTCAAGGACTCGATCGCGCGACTTGGCAACAAGGCACTTCTGAGGCTCGCGCTAGAGCATCAAGCAGCGTCGACGCTTCGCGACGCCGGCGCTTCGTACGGACTGGAGCGAGGCGCCCTCTGGCGCAGCGCGCTCGGAGGCGCCGCAGTTGCGGAGCGGCTGGCGGTGGAGAGTGGTGCCGCCGATTCCGACCTGTCGTTCTCGGCGGCACTCCTGCGCGACATCGGAAAGCTCGCGATCGACGCTCTTTCCGGCGGCGTGCGAGCTCTCGCATGGTGGACGGGCAACGATCGTCCCTTCGTCGACGTGGAGCGCGAGCGTTTCGGAACCGATCACGCTGAGATCGGAGCATTGATTGCCCAGCGCTGGGCGATGCCGAAGGAGATCGTCCTCGCCGTCAAGCATCACCACGGCCCTCCTGATGCACCGATCAACGCGATCTGCGACATCGTCCACTGCGCCGATTGCGTCGCTCGATGGGCGAGTCTCGGCATCGGTGACGACGGACTCTGCCATCCTCTCTCGTCTCGGGCTCGCGACAGCGTCGGCCTTCATCGCGAGCGGGTCGAGAGCCTCGCGGTACACGCTATCGAATTCGTCAACGGCATTGAACACGAGATCCACGCTGCGAACTCGACGCCCGCTCCCGTGGCTGGCATCCGAAAGAAATCCGCATGAACTGCAACGTACTCATCGTCGATGACTCGCCGGTGCTCCGAAACGCGATCGCCAAGGTCGTCCGACTCGCAGGAGTTTCGAAGGATCAGATCTTCGACGCCGGCAACGGCACCGAAGCGCTTGCCATTCTCGAGAAGACGCCGATCGATCTGGTTCTCCTGGATCTCACAATGCCGGTGATGGACGGCGAAGAGTTCCTGCACGAAGTTCGTCGGGATCAGGCACTCGTCGAATTGAAGGTCGTCGTCGTGAGCACCGAAGTGAACGAGGAGCGGCTCAAGCGACTTCGAGGCCTTGGTGTCCTCGAGATCCTGCGCAAGCCATTCCAGCCCGAAGACCTCTGCCATCTCATCACCAAACTCCTCGGAGTCACTGCATGCGCGAGATGACCACCGACGCGTTGGTGCGCCTCACCTGCGCCGCCCTTGAGCGAACCGCGTTTCTCATGGCCGAGCCCGGCGATACGCCGCACGGCGATCCGCTCCCCAACGCTGTTCGCTTCTCCCGCATCGAGTATCGCGGACCGGAGCGAGGCGAAGTTCTCCTTGCCGGGAGCGACGGATTCGTCCGCAAACTCGCGGCGGGATTTCTGGGCGACGCCCCCGCTTCGATCGATTCCGAGACCGTCGGCGCGGACGCGTTGCGCGAACTCTCCAACATCGTCGCTGGTTCACTCGTCCGCGAACTCGGTGGCGATCGTTGCCCGTTCGCAATCGGTCTTCCCACAGCATGCGATGTCGCATCGCTGCCGCTGCAGCCCACTGCGTTGGCGATTCTTGACGTCGAAGGGGAGCGGCTCGAGGTGTATTGGACACGCAACGCGTCCGCTCTGTTCGCCGCATGAAACCCGCATGATTCCGATTCCAAAGGAGGCGACCCCATGCTCTGTACCGTCCTCATCGTCGACGACTCTTCCTCCACCCGCTCCATCGTGCGCGCGATCGTGCGCGACGCAGGCGTGCGTGATGACCGCATCTTCGAGGCGACCAACGGTCAGGAAGCCCTCGCCATGTTCGAGGAGGCGTGGATTGATCTCGTACTCCTTGATATCAACATGCCTGTGATGAATGGCGAGTGCTTCGCTCGCACCATTCGCGCACGCGAGGATCTTGCGGACGTCAAACTGCTCGTGGTGACCGCGGAGCCGAGCCCGCTTCGACACGCTCGCCTTCGCCAGATCGGTGTTGAGGGAATCCTTGCGAAGCCCTTCGCGTCCGAGCAGCTTCGCGAGGCGATTCGCCTCTGCCTACCGCATGCTGCGGCGGCGTGACCACGCCGTTCCCGTGAAAACTGGCATTGCCGTCGCTGCACGTTTCGATACGCTGCCGCCGAGGCTTTACCAGGAGCACGAGTCATGGCGACAAAGAAGACGAGCAAGAAGACGAACAAGAAGGTGCCGAGGCCCACCAAGGCACCGCGTGCATCGACAAAACAACATGTCTCCTGGAAGAAGGGACGCGGTAAGCTCGGTCCCCTCGAGCCCTTGCTGGGACGGTGG
>JBBQCR010000293.1:0-4796 GCA_038318935.1 Phycisphaerales bacterium | reverse complement strand
GGTCAGCGTGAGCTGGTCATCGGCGACCGCAAGACCGGCAAGACCGCGATCTGCATCGACGCGATCATCAACCAGAAGCAGTACTGGGGCACGCCCGATGCGGTCGTGTGCATCTACGTTGCCGTCGGTCAGAAGGACTCGACCGTCGCGGGCGTCGTCGAGACGCTTCGCAAGAACGGCGCGATGGACTACACGATCGTCGTCGTTGCAGGTGCGAGCACCGCGGCTCCGCTGCAGTACATCGCGCCCTACGCCGGTTGCGCGATGGGCGAGTACTTCATGTGGAACGGCAAGCGCGGCAACGGTGGCCCCAAGCACGTTCTCTGCGTGTACGACGATCTTTCGAAGCAGGCCGTCGCGTACCGCGAACTGTCGCTCCTCCTTCGCCGTCCGCCGGGTCGCGAGGCGTATCCCGGCGACGTGTTCTATCTCCACTCCCGTCTCCTCGAGCGAGCCACGAAGCTCAGCGACGAGAACGGCGGCGGCTCGCTCACGGCGCTCCCGATCATCGAGACGCAGGAAGGCGATGTCTCGGCGTACATCCCGACCAACGTCATCTCCATCACCGACGGCCAGATCTACCTCCAGCCGGAACTCTTCGCGGCGGGCATCCGTCCGGCCATCAACGTCGGTATCTCGGTGTCGCGCGTGGGTGGCAACGCCCAGATCAAGGCGATGAAGGAAGTGGCGGGCTCGCTGCGTCTGGATCTCGCGTCGTTCCGCGAACTCGAGGCCTTCGCTCAGTTCGGTACGGATCTCGATCCCGCGTCGCAGCGACAGCTCGATCGCGGTGCTCGCATGGTCGAACTCCTGAAGCAGGGGCAGTACCAGCCTTTCGAAGTGCTCGATCAGTGCATCTCGATCTTCGCTGCGAGTAAGGGCATCATGGACGACATCGCGAAGGCGAAAGTCGGCGAGTTCGAGAAGCACTTGCTGGAGTACTTCAAGACCAGCGCCAGCGCCCTGCGTGCCGAACTCGCCCAGAAGAAGTCCTTCAAGGGGCTGGAAGACAAGGTCATGGCGGCGATGAAGGAAGCCAAGGCGCGCTTCAAGTGAGCTGAGGCAGAGCCCATCGATTGTGCATCAACAGGCCGCCGCGACACCCGTCGCGGCGGTTTTTTCATCCGTGGCGGTGGTAGTGCTGCGAGGAGTGGTGAAAGGCCCGCGAGTCGTCCGATGGAGTCAGAACGGCGTCGGTCGCCGGACATCGGAGCACACCCATGCGTCTTGCAGCTTTTTCCGCCAATCGGTCGCGTCCCGCCCTTGGAGGCGTCGTCATCGGATTCCTCGTGATCTGGGCAACGGCGTTCGCATTGCCGAAGCTCCTTGGTGAGCAGGCGCCGATTCGCGCCGACGGCGGATTGTCGGCAACGAACAACCTGCTCTTCTTCATCACCCTCGAACTCCTGACTGGGGCGATCGGCGGCATGGTCACGACTCGCATGGACTCGCCATCGGCGGCGTTTCGCCTTGCGATCGCGGTCGTCTTCGTCGGCGGAGTGGTCGCCTATCTCGCCTCGAACACGCCGAACGTGCCGGTCAGCGGCGGACTCATCCTGACGCGAACGTTGCTGCAGGCCGCTGGTGTAGTCATCGTCGCGGCGCTGGCGTGGCGAACATCGCTCGCGTCCAAGTCCTGAGGGTCATCGTGGCCGGTGGCGCCAACGCAACGCGCGTAGCGCCGGAGAACAACATGCGAAAAGCCGGTGCTGTTGGTGTCGGCTGGATGGTGGCTGTCACGGTCGATCAGGTCGTGGGATTCATGACTTCCGGATTGGGAAAGCCGGCGGCCGCTGCGAGTCCAGCAAGCGACCTGCCCACGTCGATGACCGACGTTGCATCCGCAATTGAACAGATCGGCGGCGCGGGAGGCGCGGCCGCCAGTGGCGTCGGATCGATCGAGATCCTGCTCGCGATTGGCATCGGTCTCATCGCTGGTTTCTGCGGCGGATGGATCGCAGCGATGATCGACGAGGAATTTTCGGCTGCCCGCAATCTGGCGATTCTGCTGTGCGTGGCGGCGGTTGTCGGTGCCGGATTCGCGAGCATGGCTGGCTACAACGACACCGCAATCACCTGGGCCATCGGTGGAGTCATGCAGGCCGTGGGTGCGATTGTCGGCGGACGCGCGAAGTTCTCTGCGTAATTCCAAATGTCGCGGATAGACTGCCTCCCTCAGCCGCTTGGTTCACACTGCGGCAGATCTTCCACAGGCTGATAGCGATCACCATCGACACCACCGTCCATCTCCGTCGGCCCGCATCCACCGAACCGATTCGGCTGCTCTTCCGCTACATCGTGCCAATCGCGATGGTGCATCTCTTGGCGCTGTTAGTGCTCGTGCCGTGGTTCTTCAGCTACCTCTTCACGTGGACCGGACTCATCCTCTGCGTCGTCGGAGTGCACGTCTTCGGTCAGGCGATCACCATGGGGTATCACCGACTGCTGGCACACCGCAGCTTCGGAACCCACCGGTGGTTTGAGCGAACGCTGGTGGTCTTGGCGCTGTGCTGCCTCGAGGATTCCCCGGCCCGATGGGTCGCGACGCATCGCGTCCATCATGCTCACAGCGATGAGAACGAAGATCCACACAGCCCGCTGGTGACGTTCGCGTGGGGGCACATGGGTTGGCTCTTCCTCCGCAACCATTCGCTGCATCACATCTCAACCTACGAGCGGTATGCCCGCGACATCCTGCGCGACCCGTTCTATCTGTGGCTTGAGCGTCGTCCATGGAACCCGCTGTGGTTCTATCTCGGCCACGCGGCGATCTTCTTCGGTGTGGCGTTCGGCGTCGCATCGCTTCTGGTCGATCGCGCGGAAGCGATGCGAATCGCGACGAGCGTTCTCCTCTGGGGTGTGTTCATGCGCACCGTCCTGGTGTGGCACATCACATGGAGCGTGAACAGCCTCACGCACATGTTCGGCTACCGCAATCACAAGACCGAAGAGAACAGCCGCAACAACTGGCTTGTCGCCTTGGTCGCTGCTGGCGAAGGCTGGCACAACAATCATCACGAAGATCCGGCGTGCTGCACCGTGCAGCACCGATGGTGGGAGTTTGATCTCACCTACTGGGAGATTCGTGCGCTGAAGGTCCTCGGTGTCGTCACGTCGATGGTTCCGCGGCGCGAGGTTCGCAAAGCCCGCGCGGTCGAAACCGCGGTCACGTCCGCGACGGCTTCTGTGCGCTGACGAATCTCATTCGACCGGCGGCAGCGAGTCCAGTTCGGTTCGTAGCGCCGCATGGAGTTCAGGCAGCCACGACAACGTCGAAGCATCGTCCGGTGGTTCGCAACGTCGCAGATCGCACGGAGCGATCACGACACGTGTTCGGTCGACGCCCACTTCGGCGACCAGAAGAAACAGCCGCTCGATCGCGGGATCTCCGAGCGCAAGGCATCCGATGGAGGCCGAACCGCCGTGGATCATGATGTCCCCACCCAAGCGTGCGCGACCGTCCGAGGCGGCGCGTGCAACATCGATCGAGTTCGGATAGCCCACCTTGAGGGCCAAGTGATAGCGTGAGTTGGGGTTGAGCGATTCGACCGGATAGACACCCTCCGGCACCTGTCCATCACCTTCCCGAAGCTTCGGACCTGGTCCGCCACTGGCACCGAGAATCGGCATGCTCGTCACCAAGTGCCACGTCGCGTCGGAGCGGGCGTAGACATGCAGGATTCGCTCCTCTTTGAAGGCGACGAGCATGAGTTCTTGCGGTGGAGTTCCGACATCCGCTGCTTCACACCATCGACGGACATCGCCCCGTACGCGAACGTCAAGCTCCGCGATCCGCTTCTCGATGGTCGCGCGGCCGCGAAGCAGCGTGTACGCAGACCAGAGCGCATTCCTGCCCAAGGATGTCGACAGTCCCAGCCCCGTAAGGACCAGCGAAGCAGCGACGCTTGCGATGACGAACCTGCGCACCTTCGACGACCTCCTTACGACAATCCCGCGAAACGTATCAGTTCCGACTTGCGTTGAGCGGGAACTATGCTAACCTATTGGTTAGGAATGGCTGCTCCCCGCTCAACCAAGGTCCAGGCTCTCGATGTCGGAGACGTCTTCGCCGCGCTGGCGAACGCCGAACGTCGGCGCATGCTCGATCTCCTGCGAGAGCGACCCGGCCTCCATATCGCTGCGCTGGGAACGCACTTCGCGATGAGCGATGTGGCGGTGCTCAAACATGTTCGTGTGCTCGAACGGACCGGCCTCGTGCTCTCCGAGCGGCTCGGACGTGAGCGCCGGCTCTACTTCAACGTCATGCCGATTCAAGCGATTTACGACCGCTGGACCGACGATTACAGCGTCCTGTGGGCAGGACGCATTGCGGACCTCAAGACTCGCGTCGAAGCGCGGGCCAATGCCAAGGAGAAACGACGTGCATGATCCGACAAGTCAGACAACTCAGAAAACTGGGGCGGCTCCGGCCGAGACTCGACGCATGTTTCGCGTGACGATCAACGGCTCGATCAACGACGTGTGGCATGAACTCACGCGCGCCGATCGACCACTGCCGTGCTTCTTCAACATGCGCATGCACGTCGGCGGATCCGACTCGACGCTTCGCAAGGGATCCTCGATCCGCATGCGTACCTCGAACGGCAAGTACACCGGCGTGGTGGGTGATGTCCTCGAGTGGGATCCGCCACGACGATTTGCCCACACCTTCAGCTTCACCAACTTCGATGACCCACCGTGCAAGGTCATCTACGACCTCAAGGGTCGCGACGGTGCGGTCGAGTTCACGCTCACGATTGAGGATCTCCCGCTCGGCACCAAGACGGCCAAGCAGA
>JBBQCR010000292.1:0-4829 GCA_038318935.1 Phycisphaerales bacterium | reverse complement strand
AGAGAGTAGCACGGGGTCGCACGCGCCACCGGTTAGTCGGCCCGGACCTTCAAGGTCCCGTCGATCGCCCCCACCACTCGAACCGGCGTCCCGGGTTCAATGAGTCCCGATTCCGCGACCGCGTCGATGCGACGTCCGTGGAGAAGCACAAATCCCGCCGGCCGAAGTGGTGTCTCTGCGACACCACGCTCACCGGTCAGGGACGCGAGGTCGCGAACGCGACGAAGTCGTGCGTGGTCGTTGGCCGCCTGGGCCGCTTCGGGATCGCTGGTGTCGATGTCGCTCTCGTCGCTTGCCGACGCCTTCACGACCCGTGAAGGCCCGGAGTTCAACGTGTACTTTCGGACCAGCGGCGACTTGCTCCAGAGTTTGAGCATCGCGGCTCCGATCAGTGGAGCCGCAGCGGTGTATCCCACAAGCAGCAGCAGTCCACCCACGCTGCTCCACATGAACATCGCGACCACCGATGCGATGAACGCGACCGCAGTGAGAATTGCGAGCAGACCGCCCGTCGGAACAAAGATCTCGATCGCCAGGAGCACTAGCCCCACGCCGCCGAGAATCAGCGCGGCGACCAGATATCCGTCGGTGTTTCCATCGACCGCTGCGGCCTGCGCGATCAGTGTCGCCCATGTCGAACATGTCATCCATGTCATCCATGTCATGCAATGCCCCCTTCCACGATGAGCCCGAGACCATCGCGCCCGACGACTCGGATCTGGCTGCCTCGTGCGATCCACGCACCGCTCGTTCGGGCGTCGAAGACGCCATCATCGATCCGAATCTTTCCAGAGGGGCGGAGGTCGGTGGTTGCGATGCCGATGACGCCGACATCAGGCAGCGCAGTTCCGAAACCAACCATCGCAACTTGGGACGCGTCGCCAACGGCGCGCTCCAGCACGAACTTGCGGAAGAAGGGTGAGGTGTGCATGCGACGCATCACGATCCCGATCCCGATCAACGAAAGCGCGAACGCACCGAGCACCGCGAAGAAGCCGATGAGAAGATCATTCTGGGCCCTCGGGGTGCGAAGATCGCCGCCAACGAAGCTGAACACAAGTCCGACCAGGAGGCAGAGGGCGCCGAGGACTCCCGCGACGCCGAAGCCGGGGACCACTAGCAGCTCGAGAGCGATCAGGCCGAATCCGATCACGATCAGCATGATCTCCCACCATTGGGCGAGCCCCGCGAGCGCCGGTGCACCAATGAGCAGCAGCAGCGCTCCTGCAGCGACGGCTCCGAAGGCACCCACGCCCGGTGTGATCATTTCGATGAAGAAACAGAGCAGGGTCACAACGATGAGTAAGCCGCGGACGGGCCAGGAGATCAGGAAGCGCACCAGATATTCGGACCAGCTCTCGTCGTAGCGCACGAGAGACTTGGCGCCGAAATGGGCGAGCAGTTCATCGTCGGTGTTGATGCGCGCGACGGCGAATCCGTAGCGCACGGCTTCCTCACCGCGAAGGGTCACGAGTTCGTCCGCGCCATCGACCTGACCGAGCAGCTTCCAACGCCCGCGTTCGGACTCGGTCACCCGCGCGTCACGGACGAAACGCTCGAGCGCGTCGTCGTCCGTGGTGTTGGGGATCGATACATCGCCGTTGGGTTCCTCCGCGGTCGTGATCGGTGGAGCATCGGGGACGAAGCGAGTCGCCGCTCCACGCGGCGGAGGCCCACCGAACAGGATCTCGTACTCATTGGCATCGGCAAAGAGCCGCTTCCCATCGTCGCGCTCGACCAGCCAGAGTTCGTCGGCGACTCGAATGAATGCCCGTACCAATCGAACGTCGTATCCGTTGCGAAGCGCGCTGTCGGTGACCTCCGAGAGAATGGGCGCTTCGATCTTGGCTCGTTCGGTGACCGGCAACGGTTGGAGTCCGCCACCCGGCATGATCGCGATAGGTGCCGCGTCACCGATCGAACTCGCGTCCGACACAACGATCTCGCGACAGGTCAGGGCGATGATTGCACCCGCTGAGAAAGCCTGCGGATGGATCCACGCGACCTTGTTGGTGGGGGGACTGGTCTTGAGCAGATGGCAGATCGCCAGCGTCGCTCCCGCGTCGCCGCCTGGCGTATCGAGTTCAAGCACCACTCCGTTGCATCCGTCCTTCACCGCCCGTTCGAGGCGGCGCTGCACCGTCGTGAGCGTCATGGGGTCGATCGGGCCGCGGATTGAAATGACCCCAACACGTTCGGCGTACCGACTTCCGGGGACGGATTGCGGTCGGGATTGGCCCCCGTCGACACTCGTCGCGATCGCATGCGTCGCTGCGAGGAGGGCGAGCATGCAGATGCCGGCCCAGCGCAGGAGGAGACGAATTCGGTGGTGGGCTGGCGTTGTGCGGCGTCCCGGCATGAGACGCGAGTATAGGTGGGAGAAATTACAGCGGACAAAAACCGCGGCCAGTCTTGCGACAGGCCGCGGCGAAGGGACACACATCGGTCGATCTAAGGAGAGTCAGTCGGATCGTGCTTGGCCGGTAGGCTCAATCGCCTTGCAGAATTCAGAATGCAGGATGCTGCAGAGCGAGTGTGCGTCCGGAGGGCGCTACGAAGCGGCACAATTGGTATCAGTCCCAGGTGATGGTGAAGGTGTAGTTGTTCCCCGCGCCAGCGACGCTCTTGCACATGGTGAGCCAGATGTCGTTCTTGTTGGCTTCCGGGTCGTCCTTGAAGATGTTGTCGTCGACGTCCTGGTTCGGTCCGACCTTGACGGTGCCTTCCGGCGAGAAGTTCTGCTCAAAGCTGACGTGGTTGTCGTTGAAGCAGATATTGCCTTCCCACGAGTTGCGGCCACCGTGGATCTCGAGCGTCTTGGACTTGTTGTAGGTTGCGGCGTCGTAGAGGCCGTCCTTCACGCCGCGGTTGCCGACCACGGCGAACTTCGAGTCAAGGCTCTCCCGCCACTGCTTGGTCTTGCGGCCGCCATCGAGAAGGAGCGTGCCGTAAGAGGTGTTGCAAACGCCTTGCAGATCGGTCTTGAAATTGTCGTCCCAGTAGGAGTCGGTGGCGACGTTGTAGGCGTTGAAGTTGTAGGTCGAGGCGTTGGCGACGTTCGCGCTGGACTCGCTCGGGCTCAGGCAGAGCTGCGGGCTGAAGTAGTTCTGGGCGATGCAGGCCGAATAGAGCGCCGCGTGGCTGTTGCGAGCGATGTCCTCAGCGCCCTTGCCCGGAATGACGCCAGCGCGGTTGATCAGTCCCGGAGTCGGGAAGATGCCGTTGAACGCACGGCTCCAAGTGAGCCAAGCAGTGTGGATCTGCTTGATCTGGGTCGCGTCCTTGACCTGACGAGCCGTGGCGCGAGCCTTGGCGAGTGCGGGCAAGAGAAGACCGAGCAAGAGAGCGATGATCGCCATGACGACGAGCAGCTCGACGAGGGTGAAGCCAGACTTGCGATGCTTCATGTGGTGGTAGCTCCTGAAAACGAGCGGGGTGGAAAAAACGAAGGTCTGTCGGCGGGGGATACTCCCCGCGGAATCCTCCGTCAGCCGTTTCCGGATGACGGAGGGGATTTCAGTCACGAACCGCCGGTCTGAACTGCCCGCGGCTGATGGAGAGGATCACGACGGAGAGGTCATATTCGTGAGCTTCTCTTCGCCCTCGGCGACGAGTCCGGTCGTCGCGTTGGGAGTGCCGATGGTGATCGCCAGCCAAGTGTCGCCTGCGCCGCGGCCGTCGCCGGCGTTCGCGGTGCAACCGGACTGGACGTACTCGTAGTTGTAGATGTTGTCCTTGGTCAGATTGACCGCGCCGCACTCCCACGCCACGTTGTTGGGGTAGAAGGTCTTCGACGACTCCGTGTGGTTGTCGGCGTAGGTGATGTTGCCTTGCCACTCCTTGTCGGAGCCGTGCAGTTGAAGGGTGTACGAGAGCCGGTAGTTGTCGCCGGAGTTCGTACCCTTCTTCGTTGCGCGGGTACCGAGGAGCGCCTTGGTGCTGTCAGTCGAGTTGCGCCAGTTGGTCTTCTTACGCTCGCCGCAGAGAGCGAGGTGGGCATAGCTGCTGTTGCAGACACCCGCACCCGCGTCCTTGTTGATCTCGCACAGGAACGTGGTGTCCCAGTACGTGTCGGTTGGCGGGTCGTACTTCTTGTAGTTGTAGTCCTTCTTCTCGACGATCACTGGGTTGACTTCGGTCGGCCCAAGGAGGATGTCGGTGTTGAAGTAGCGCTGGGCGACGATCGCCGAGTACATGTTCTGGGAGTTGTTCTTGGTCAGATCCTCAGCACCCTGGCCGGGGACGTTCGCGTTGCCCGAGGGCAGCGCGATCGGCAGGCGGTTGATGAGCCCCGGAGTCGGGAGCTTGCCACCTGGCTCGTTCTGAGCGAACGTCAGCATGGACTTGTGGATCTGAGAGAGGTTGTTTGCGTCCTTGATGGAACGCGCGTTCTGCTGAGCCCGGGCAAGTGCCGGGAGCAGAAGGCCGATGAGCAACGCGATGATCGCGATGACCACCAGCAGTTCGACGAGGGTGAACCCTCTACGGTGCTGTCGCATGTCAAAATCTCCTTTGGGAGAAACGAGGAAAAGAACGCCCGCAATCGCGGGACACATAAGGAATCCCAACGGTCGCCACGGGGGCGAGCGTTGAGGTGGAAGCTGAAGGGGAGGTGGGCGGCAAGGGCGTCGAAACGCTCGTCTCGCATGCTCGGTGCACTACCTGGAAGGCAGAGCGTGAGCAGGGACGGGTCGCCGATCGGTCGTCAGATTCGTTCGCTGCGTCGGTGATTCGGAACTGCGTGATGGTCACGCGAACCAAGTCAGGACGAAACGCCAGTCCAATTGTGTTCGACGGAATGATCTCCGCAGGGGTCTTGGGGGAGCTCG
>JBBQCR010000291.1:0-4851 GCA_038318935.1 Phycisphaerales bacterium | reverse complement strand
GTTCGGCACGGACACCTGACGCACGTTCCGTCACGTTCAGGCGGTCTCCTACTTTGGTGGACGGTGAGTATGCAGCGAGCGGGACTCAGCCGGGAGTCGTATCACCTCGCCCAAGCCCAACGCGGGATTGTCAACATCGGCCATGATCCGACCTTGAGTCGGACGATGCCAGAGTAATCACCGCGAAGAGCCGTCGTGGACTCACGGAGCTGACGGACAGCCCGCCAAAGCTTTCGCACGCTCCAGAGGTCCGCAAGATGAAGCGACAGAGTCCGCTCCTCCATGAGAATTGACCACGGCCGGCCCCCGACCGTTCCGGTCAGTTGGCCGACCAGTATCAGTTTGGGCGGGTGCCCGAGTCCTTTGTGCGGATCTTCACCGTACCGTTCACCACCCACTCCGCATGCTTTGCTTCGGCCCCGGTGCCGCTGGGAACTTTGATCCGCATTTCCGCGAACTCGTAGGTGATCTCGGCTCCTCGGCCGGTCAGCCGGTCGTACAGACCAACTGCGAGATCGGGCCAGGAGTTGGTGTGAACAGGTTCAGCCATTTTCAGGTTCTCCTCAAAGCGTTGGTCTGACGAAACCGCATCGATCTGGTCTTGAAGACTGTCTGTCCCACCGGCGGACCGGGTGAACAGCCCACAGCGGGGCAGGAAGTGCGTTGATGCGGCGATCTCGGCACGGGTGAAGTCGCAGAGTACGACGGGCTACTCCGAAGTGCCAAGGATGTTCGAGGGCAGCCGACCGTCATGAGCGGGTCCCGTCTCAGCAAGCCCAAGAAGCACGGCGTCGGCCGTATCAGCGAGACGATCTTGAGCAACGTTCTCGTTGTCCTGTACCGCATCACGTTCGATCGTTGACACGGACTTGGATTCACGGTTGTTGAACACGGCAAGCAAGGAATACTCCACAGCGGCAATCTCGACTGCTTCATCCGATTGGCCTCGAAACACAGGCCGGCTTCTCAAGCGAAGACTCTCATTCTGCTTGGATCAGGATTCGGGCTTCGGCGCAGCCAGCCAACCGCACGCGACATCGCTGCGAGGATGCTGCACCCGACCAGCAGCTTGCCTCCGAAAAGCAGACACGGCCGCGTCCATTGCTGGGTCGCGGCCGGTCTCCCTTCTCCCTCTTCCGTTTCCCTCTGCAAGCGGCGCGTCGTGCACTTCGTCGGACGATCAGCGACGTTTGTCGCTGATCATGAACGTCATGAACGTCATGAACGCGTGGACCGGTAAGGCTGAGGTGCTCCCGTTTCCCTCTGCCCCGTTGTCCCGTTACCAACCTCACAGCGTTTGTTGTGAAGCGGACAAGCGTCCAGCGTCTCCGATGAACCATCCGTGCGACCGACCAAACGCCTCGTCGCGACTTCCCTCGTCCGCGACAAGAGTGGATCGCCGCAAGTCCCCTCTGAACTCTCGCGATCCCTCAAGATTTGAGACCGCTTGCAGTCCACCGAGGATGAGGATCCTCAAGTGGCGTCGGTCAATTCGCAGCGATCCTTGGCGCGGTTCCAAGCTGAAGCGCGAATGCGATGTAGATTTGCTGACGACTTCCGTTCGCGAACGCAACGCGGCGGGTTTCCGCAGGGAACGACTCCTTACACGTGTGCCTCGGGTCGACAGGACGTCGATGGGCTGGTATCGAAGATCGAATGCGACGGCTCGCAACAATTTTAGTGACCGGTGTGCTTCTCTCGGCCGGCGCCTCACCGACGACGGCGAGGATTTCGCCGGCGCCTCTGGCGGCAATCGCCGAGGGGACTTGGTGGGAGCGGACCGATCCGGGTCGTGGGGCGTTGCCAAAGAGTCGCTTCTATCGCCTTCGGAGCGATCTGAGCGCTGCCGACACCAAGCCCTACGGACAGCATCTCGACACCATCTACCTGGAATACAAGAAGCGACTCGGCGGGCTTGAACAGCGCACGCCCGAAGCGCTCGACGTTCTCATCTTCGCCAACCAGCAGGAGTACATCGACACCCTGCGGGAGCGATTCAGCATCAACGCGACCGGCAGCGGCGGCATGTTCTTCGTCACGCCACGGGGATCAGCACTGGCGTTCTGGGTCGGAGGACTTCCCCGCAGCCGAGTGTTGCATGTGATTCAGCACGAGGGTTTTCACCAGTTCGCAAGCAGCCGATTCGGCCCGGAGTTCCCGATGTGGTTGAACGAGGGCCTCGCGGAGTTCTTCGGTGAGTCAATCGTGGTCGACGGCACTGTGGTGATTGGCCAGACCAGCGATCGGACGCTGCGATCCTTGCGCGACGCGATCAACGCGAACAAGCACATCCGATTTCGCGACATGCTGACCATGGACGGCGAGCGGTGGAATGCCAGCGTACGCAACGGCAGCGCGATGTTGCAGTACATGCAAGCCTGGTCGATGGTGCACTTCCTCGTCTACGGCGACGGCGGGAAGTACCAGGCCGCCTTTGAGCGATATCTCAGCCTGCTGAATCGCGGGGCCAAGGGATACGAGGCGTTCGTGCAGGCGTTCGGGACCGACGACATCGAGAGTTTCGAGACCCGCTGGATCGAACACGCCAAGACCGCCCGACCAAGCGCGTTTGTGACGGCGATGGAACGGATCCAGTTCCTGGCCGAAGGCATGAAGCAGCTCGCCGCGAAGGGGATCGTCCCCGCAACCATGGACGAATTGCAGGACGCGCTGAAGGCTGCGAAATTTGAAACGCAGATCAGCGGCGGTGGCGGTGCCCATGGTCAGATGATCACCCTCTCGGCAAGCGACGACAGCAACTTCCAGCTTCCCGACGATGATCTCGCGAAGGGCACGCCGCTGTTTGAGTTGACGCCTCCAAAGGTGAAGCGCGGCACGTCGAAGAAGGAGCGCGAGATGGAGGCGCGGTCCGCGACTCCTCCGTCGCTGTCGACGAAGTATCTCGCCCCCCGCAATCTCACGGTGCGCTGGACCAGAGCCCGCGACACCGGCGAACTGGTCTACGACGTCGATCTCAAGTGAGCGAGGAAGACGGCATACGCCCAGAATGCTGGGTTCGCGGCTGGGTTCGCGGCTGGGTTCGCCGCTGCAATCACGAGCGGTCGCACCCACGACAACGGACCGGGCCGAGGACTTGCGTCCAAGGCCCGGTCCGCGTGTGGGGGCACGTGTCAGTGAAGAGGTTGATTCCACGCAGCCGCATCGCTGCATTCACTCCTCACGCCCATCATCTTTCCCAGACTCTTGATTTCCTGCAGGCGATCGTTCCTACAGGCAACGTCGTGGTCAGATGCTCTTCTTTGCGTTGGCAGTCGTCGAAATTGCAGGATTTACGGTCGCGTCGTTCGACGAGCGATTCACGCTGGGCACTTGCGGAGCGCTGGGCGAGATCGGTTCGGTCAGATTGAAGGGGTCGTCCTTCTCCCACTTCTCGTCAGCGATCTCGGCCTTTGCGCGTTGCTCATAGTCGCTTGGCACTCCGGCCTTGGAGAGCGCCTCAAGCTGCGCCTCTTGGACCGTGCGCAGCTCGGCCAACTTCGACTCGAGCTGGCCGAGGTTGCCGACCTCGCCGAACTTGTCGTAGTCGGCAAGCATCGACTGTTGTTCCTTGGTCATGTCGATGAGCCGCTCGTTCCGTTCGATGGAATCAATCTGGCGATCAAGGATGGCCATCTTCGACTGGAAGTCCGAGTACTCGGTCTCGAGCCGCTGCAGGATCTTGTCGAGCCGTTCCTTCTGTTGGCCAAGGAACTGGAGCTGCTGCTTGTTGCCCGCGTAGCGATCCTGATAGCTCAGCCGCACGTTGTTGATGCGACGAGCTTCGTCCTTGGTGGCGTCGATCGAGCCACGCTGGCTCTCACGCAGAGTGATGAGCTGTCCGCTCGGCAGTTCACCGGCGGCGACGGCGACGCGCAGCCGGTTCAGATCATCTCCGGCCATGCTGACGACACGCTTGGCGACATCGGTGTCGTGCGCAAGCTGTCGCATCTGGTTCTCGATCTCCGCCATCTCGCCGCGGACCTGGCCGATCCTGGTCGGATACTGCTCCGCGAGGCTCGAAAGTTGGCGGCGGAGGGCGACGGGGTCATCGACGAAGCCGTCGGTTGCTTGGCGGGCCTTGGAACGGAGCTGGTCGAAGGCCGCGCCGACGCGGTCTGGGCCAATCAGGATCGTAAGACCGCCGAGAGCGAGGCCACCGATGATGCCCCAACGAAGGAGGCTGCGGCTGATGGAAGGCATGGTGCCGACCTTTCGTATGCGTCCGACGTTCGGGCGAAGACCTTCGCCCAGACCGTTCGCGGACGCGAGGGTGCGTCGGGCCGTTGTTGGGGGGTCCGCCGTGGTGATTTCGTGCTCTCGTGCGATTCGTCCGCGCGTTCGGACGGGAATTGGGGTGATGATGGTGGGGCGAGGCGGTCGAATCCCGAACATCGACCGATCGGATCGCTCCCACGCGGGCGGGTCTGCCGTGCTCGCGTCGTCAATCCTGAACGAACACCCACATCCTGATGGCTCGGCCCAAAACCCCATAGGCCGTTCCCCAACAACGCGGAGGCCATGCTTCTCATGAACTCGATCACCACCTCCTTTATCCGTCGCCTTCGGGCTCGCGACGAGGCCGCGTGGTTTGAGCTTTGGGAGATCTTCGGGCCGGTGATCCGCGGTCAGCTCTTCAAATGGGGCCGCGGACAGATTCGGACCGAGACGATTCGGGATCTGACGCAGGAGACGCTCGCGGCGTTGTCCGGTTCGATTGACCGCTACGACCCCAGCCGCGGGGCCCGGTTCTCGACGTGGCTTCTCTCGATTGCCAAGCATGTGCTCGGTGACGAGATCGACCGCCGGACGGCGGGCAAGCGAGGAGGCGGCAAGCGAGGCGTGAGCCTGGAC
>JBBQCR010000290.1:0-4867 GCA_038318935.1 Phycisphaerales bacterium | reverse complement strand
GGCCCGGTCCGCAGCATGGAACGTCCGAGTGAACCTGCCAAGCGTCGCTGACGTCGCCGAGCGGACCCGCGTGGCCGCCGAGCTTGACCGCACGATGGCATTGGTGGCAGCCGACGTCGACGCTACAGCCCGCAGCGTCGCGTCGCGTTCCTGATCGCCCCGAATCTCAGGCCGGATTCCGTTCAACGCCGCCCCGTCGCTCGGCCGATGGAGGGGGCATGCCGTCCGATCCTGCCCCTCGATCACCGTTCGCCAACCGCCGCGATCGCATCGATATCGAAGGGCTGCGACCGACACCCGAGGCCGAGACGCACAGTCACGCAGCGCCCGAAACGTCAAGTGGACCGCGCCGACCGTTTCTCCAGATCTGGTACCGCTGCTGCAACGTGTACGGGCGACTGGCGAAAAACGCGACCGGCACCCACTACGAAGGACGCTGCCCACGTTGCCTCGGGCGCCTCGAGGTGCCGATTGGCGAAGGCGGAACATCGCGACGCTCGTTCGAGGCGGGGTGAAGTGAGCGAACCTCGTCACTCGCGGCAGGCGTCAGGTGATGGCGTACGCTGCGTCGATGCTCTCCGCCCTCGCGGGCCTCGCGATCCTCTTTGCGGTAGCGACGGTCGTCGTCGTCGGGCTGTACGTCGGCATGGTCGTGCATGAAACGCTGTCGCCGCCGCGTGGTGCCACGGGCTTCGCCCTCGCCCGCGGATTGCCGACGCAACCAAGTGACCTCGGGCTGGAGGCAAGGTCGTTCAGCTTGACCATCGGCGGTCCGCGCGACCGCTCTCAGATGCCAGTCTGGGAAGTCGTTCTTGACGATGCAAGCGAACCGCTGAGCATCGTCCTCGTGCACGGATGGGGACGCTCGCGCATCGATTCGTTGTCGCGGCTGCCGCCACTACTGGCGGTTGCCGATCGGGTGTATCTCCTCGATCTGCGCGGCCACGGCGACGCCGACGGACGCACGACCCTCGGCACGCGCGAGCACGAGGATCTTGCGGCGCTGGTTGCCACGCTGCCACCCGGCCCGGTCGTTCTTGCCGGGCATTCACTCGGAGCGACGGTCTGCATTCGCTGCGCCGCTGTGACGAGCGTCGCACCGCGCATTGCGGGTGTCATCGCCATCGCCCCCTACGACACCGTCGCGACACCGATCGCCGCTCGCCTCGCTGCCCGCGAACTGCCGGGCGGAGTCTTCCTTCGCATGATCCTTTCGTGGCTTCGCCTGCGCGGCATTGAACGGCCGAGCACGATCGACGCAGCACGCCAGTTGAACTGTCCACTCTTGGTTCTGCACGGCGCACGCGACCGGATATCGCCGCCTTCGGAAGGCAAGGCGATTGCCGATGCAGCGTCGGGAACCTACGTCAGCATGGAGGATGTCGAGCACGCCGATCATCACCATCGCGAACCCCAACGCCTCGCAGTCAGCGTGCGCGAGTTCGTCGATCACGTGAGGCAAACTCGCGTGCGATGACGCTCCGCCATCACGGCACCACCGTCCACGCCGTCAACAGTGCGGCCAGATCAAACGGGCCGACCTCGCCATCGTGATCGACGTCGGCTCGGGTAACTGTGAGCGGCGTAACCGTGCCCCACGAACCCAACAGGATCGCCAAGTCCTTCGCGTCCACATGGCAATCAACGTTGACGTCTTCAGCGGTGGTGTTGGGGGTGAGGATGACGCCGGTGACGTTGAAGTTTGGCAGGAACCAAGCGAGGCAGAGGATGCGGCCGTCGTTGAGAACCCGGCCTCCTGCCCACAGCATCACGTTGGCCGGCAGCGTCACGAGCGATCGCAGGTTCATGAACGTGCCATCGTTCCAGAGGAAGGGATATCCCGCCGAGGAATCCTGGAGGTTCGAGGTGTATCCGACAATCTGTCCTAGGTCGTTGATGTCCGACCCTGTCGTCCAGAGTGGTCCCTCGTGCGGGCCGACCGGAACGAGTTGCGATCCGCTCCAGAAGAACGTTCGACTAGCTTGGCCGATTCCGGGAATGACCTCTCGAGCTGTGAGACAAGCTCGAAGATCGTTTGTCAATGCAGAGAAACCGGGCACGATGAATTGGGGTGGAAGCAGCGACAGTGAGATCAGTTCCGACCCCTCACGCCAGAGTACCGACGAGTAGGTGGTCTCACCGCGCGGGGTTGTCGAGCTTGTGTAACCGCCCATCCAACCAAGATCGTTGAGTGACTGGAACTTCCCATCCTGAGACGCAATCGGTTCCGGCAACCTCGCAAACGACCCATCGCGCCAGCAGAACGGGCGAGGATATTGACCGCGCGGCCCACTGACGACGGATCCAACGATCGTGCCGTCGTCAAGAATCCCTTTCACTTCGTAACCGAACGGCGGAATCTGAGGTGGAACCAACGTGACCTGATCGCGAGGATCCCAAGCCACAATTTGATGATACTGAGAGGAAATGCCGCTCACGTCTGCGTCACCTGCGATGTACCCACCGAGTGAGATTCGGGTCGCAGTCCACTCTTGCGCTCCACCGGGCGGTGGCGGCAGCGTGACGTAGCCGGATTCCGGGTCCCAGCGGAACGCGCTCTTGAGGAGCGAGCCACCCTGAATCCGACGAAATCCAACTACTGTTCCAGCCTCGTTGAAATCTTGCACCTGAACTGTGCTGTACCCACTCGGAAAGGGCATGATGACTGCGTCGTACCCGCATTGTCCAGACGCAAGTGAGCAGGCTAGGTTTGCTGTTGCTGTTGCGAAGCACGGGAGCGTGCGGGAAATCCATCCGAAAGACTTGAAATGAGGCTTGTACATCAAAGGCCTCCCGCCGGCTGGCCGAGGAACGACAAGGAGACTTCGCGCTGCGCGGGTTCCAACGTCGCTAGCGACCACGTCCTGAGTGCGCGGGTTCGATGCAAGAGGTTGTTGGTGGCGATCCTGATGGGTGCTCCGGCAGTGTGGACCTACGGGCGGCGAGGCTGCGTCCGAAAGCAACATACGGCGGTTCCGACGCCGTTCAGCAGCGAAAATCATGAATCGGTCGGACAATCGGTTCATCGCGTTGTTGTGCTCGGGCTAGGAAGAAAAACGGGCCGCGCTCGGCGCGACCCGTTTGATAGTCATCCTGATCGTGATTTAGTGCGGAGCGCGAGCGTTCAACCGCCCGTTCCCGCAGTGCCGTTACTTCTTGGTCGGTCCGAGCAGTTGGCCTTCAAACTTGAACCCGCTCTTGACCGAACGGAACTGCCAGGTGGCTGGTCCGAGATAGTCCTTCAGCAACTCCGGCTTGAGGAGATCGGCAAGGTCGCCGAAGTTCGCATCGACGCCGTCGGGCAGACCGGCCTCTGCCTTCTCGCCCATGCCGTCCAACATGCCTTTGACCTGTTCCATCATGGCCGATTGGGCTTCGAGGGCCATGATCACGTTGGTGTAGCCGTAGCCCACAAAGTCGTCGCCCTTGAGCGAGCCCATCGCGGTCTTGAACGTGGGATCGCTCTCCAGCGACGCCCCTGCGTCCTTTGCGCCAACCGAACGCAGTGACTGCTCGACGCCGTCGGTGGGGCCCATGAACATGAACGATCCGCCGAAGCCCAAGGCCACCGGCATGTCCTCGCCGCCGGAATAGATGGTGTTGCCGAGGAAGTCGCGCGGTGCGAGTCCGGCCTGCGGCCCGAAGAACTGCACCAGATTCTGCACCGCCTTGGCGTCAGTGACGCTGATCGCGGTCATCGTGCTCTGGCTCTCCATGGTGATCGGCTGCTTCAGCGAACTCCACACGTGGATGCCAGGACCCATGGCAGCCAGCGCCGGACGCACGACCGGATCGAAGGGCTCGAGGTTCTGCTTGACGCCATCGCGCATCTCTTCCGGTAGCGATGCCAGCACATCGTCGATGACCTTCATGACGCCGGAGAACATGACGTTCATCTTCGAATAGCTCATCGCGTCGCCGGGCACGATCGACGGGATCTTGTCGACGCCGCCTGCGGGCAAGAGCGAGAGCAGGCCGACCTTGCCGGCGGGCACATAGATGCCGACCGAGCTGGCGACCTGAGCGTTCGGTGCGTCGAGACTCAGTCCAAAGCCGTAGCCCTTCACGTCGCCGAACAGCATGCCCAGGAACGGCGTGGCGATTGCGACTTCCGGACCGAAGTTCGCCAGGAGCGACTGCGCCGGTCCGGTGAGGAGCGCGGCGTACACGTCGGTTCCGCCGGAGAGCTCCAAGGTGCTCCGGAAGTCCGCGACCTCGCCGATGGTCTTCTTCTTGTCGCCGTCAATCGTGCCGAGCAGATCTTCCATACCAACGACGCCGGCGGCGATCAGCAGACGTCCGTTGTCGCGAGTCATGCAGAGCTTGGCCGGCATCTCAAACGGCGACGCGCCCAACATCCCCATGTCGTCATCAGCCTTGTCGTCCTTCTCGGCACCGTTGGCGTCCACCGGAGTGATAACGTACACCCGCCGTCCCTTGATTTCCTCGACCTTGAAGTTGGTGGTCTTGTCCTTTTCCATCTTCGCGATGCCGGCGTCGTAGAGCTTGCCGAAGTTCTCCGCCTCCTTGCCGTAGTCAGCGAAGGCGATGAAGCCGGGCTCGTAGAGACCGGTCTCCTCGTTCAACTGGGCGTAGACCGCTGCACCGGCTGACGCGGGCCACTGCACGGTTTCGCGGGCCACACCGAGTTCCTGAGTCATCTCTTCGAGGCCCTTCTCGAAGTCCTCGCGCCATTTCTTACTCTTCTCCTGTACTTCCTTCGAGTTCCACCAGCCGTTGAGCGGCGTCTTGGCGAAGCGCTCACGGGTGGCATTGAAGTCATCGACACCGAGGACCAGGATCGACTTCTCGGGCGCGATCGCCTTGATCGAGAGGAGATCCCCGGCGAGGGCCGCGCCGGTCAGCC
>JBBQCR010000289.1:0-4871 GCA_038318935.1 Phycisphaerales bacterium | reverse complement strand
ATCGCGTTGGCGATCGCGCCGTCGGCTTGCACCTCATGGCGATTGCCGCGAGACCGGCGCAGATCGAGAATCCGGTAGCGTGCGATGCCGACAAGCCATGCGCCAAGCCGTCCCTTGGCGCGATCGTACTTCTGCTCGCGGTAGTCCTGAATGAAACGTACGAGCGTCTCTTGAGCGACGTCCGCGGCATCGCTGTCACCGAGACCGAGATTACGAGCGAACCCAATCAGAATCGGACGGTAGCGCGCGTCAAACGCCTCCCACGCCGGCTCATTGGCCGAGTCCTGGAGCGCCACCAACATCGCCGTAGTCGTTCTGGTCAGATCCACGAGATGCGAGTGAGTGTACGGGGCGTTGCCGTGCGGGTGGAGCACGATGGAAGACGCCGGTCCCGAGAAGCCTGATTCTCTCCTCCGTTGCGGATGGTCTGCGGTCGGCCCGAGCCGGTCGTCTCGGGCAAAACCGACCTTGCCCCCGGGAATTCAAGCTCGGCACTGCAACGGATGGGCGACGATTCGCCGGAGTGCCAACGCGAACCGGATCTACGCCGTCCGGCGGAACGTGCGACGACGCCCGCCTCCGCAGGGAGACGTTGCCCTCCTCGGGCTGCCAGTAGCGCGAGCACGGAACGATCCGCTCGACGGTTCTTCCCTTGGCGTTACGTGCCGCACGAGCAAGGTCGGGAGGACGATCACCGATCAACCGGTCCACGCGCCGAGCAGCACTGCAAGATCGGCGGCGCCGATGGCGCCGCTGCAATCGAGATCTGCGGCACAGCTTGCTCCGCAGGGACCCCACGCGCCGAGCATCGTGGCGAGATCGGCTCCATCGACGTCGCCATCTCCATCGAGATCGGCGACGATCGCGACAGCAGCACCGGGATGGTCTCGCAGGTAGTTGACCTCCGCGCAGTTGAGGACGCGGTCGTAGATTTGTACATCGTCGAGCAACCCGTCAAAGGCTGCGAGCGGCTGCCCGTTCGTGTTGGTCACGCCACCGAACAGAAGTCGAGAGAGCGGATGCACGGCCATCGATCCGGACGGACCCTGTGCGTCAACCGGCCCACCGTCGACGAAGATCCCCCTCGACACGCCGCCATCGAATACCGAGACGACGTGATGCCACGCGCCATCGAATACGTTGATCGGCGACGTCACCTCCCCGCCGCAGGAGTCGCTTACATAAAAGCTCATCTGCTTCGGATCGCCGTAGCAGCCACCGGACACGCCGGTGAAGCAAAGCCAACCGTTCTTGACGGTGATGTAGTGATTCGACACCGGGTAGTGATCGCCCGTCGAACCGACGGTGTACTGCACCCACATGGAGACGCTGAAGTCGGCATTGCTCGCGAAATCAAAGAGCGGAAGATTGCCAACATCCACGCAGTCGCCCGTCGAGCGATGGAAACTCAGGGCTGTTCCCTGCACGCCCGGCACAAATGTCGGGGCACCGATGACCGCGCCGTTGTTGCGTCCGGCCGAATCGAAGACGACGCTGCCTCGGCCCTCGTTGAAGGTCCAGTGACCGATGGGGCCGTTGGAGGCGAAACAGGTGGTCGAGCCGAGGCTCGCGAGAATGCAGGCTAAAAGTGATCGCATGGTGGAATCTCCGGGGGCCACTCTAACGAGGCGACGGTATTGGAAGAGCGAGCAACTCGTGAAAGTCGCCGATGTTGTGAGGACGTCGTCCGATAGCAGCCTCTGGCGACGTGCCCTGGAAGTGAGCGAGCTCAATAGCCCAAACGAGTCGCGCCGCGGACTGTCAGGTGAGCCTTCCCGTCGCGGTCATTCAACGCCCGCGATGCGCGACTGAACTTCACGGGCAAGCAGGACCGAAGACCATCTGCGGCAGAGATTCAATTCGACGAGCACAGGCATCGATATCGCGCATCCGGGACGGTGATACCGACTGCAATGGCGCTGGCCGGACGGACCGAAGACCAGCTCCACGGTTTCGACAACGGAAGTGGCTGGCGATCGCAAGACCTCATGCTCGCAACCGAAAGCCTGTACGCGGCGACCATCTGGTACCTCCGTCAGCGCGTCCCAGCCAACGTCCTCGCCGAGCTTCCCATGCTGCGCTGACTTTCGGCGAATGCGTCGCACTCAAAGTGGCGCTGCGCAACCTGTGTATCGCACACCAACGCCTTCACTCGCGCAAGCTCGCCGTGATGCTCGCCTCGTGCACCGGCACGCTCGCGCGGTCAAGTGCATCCTTCGCCCGGTAGAACGCGTCGGCGTCCACTTCCGTCGCGTCTTGATCGGCGAGGGCGATGAAGCCGCGGAGCTCGCTCATCTTCGCTTCGACCTCCTGCACCAGCGACGGCTCGAGCCGATCGCGCACGCGAGCAAGCGCCATGGAAATCCACTGGAGATCAAGACTGGCATTGACCCGAAGGTCGATCACGCGGTGGATGTGCATGTCGCTCTTGGCGTGAAGAAAACTCTCGCGTTCGATGCGATCGACTTCAGCCGCGGTGAGACCGTAGCTCGGAACCACTTGGATGGACGCTCGCTTCCCGCTGCGCCGTTCGACCGCACTCACTTCGAGCACGCCGTTCTGATCGACGAGTAGTTCCACTTCGATCTGCGGAATTCCCGCGGGCATCGGCGGAATGCCACGCAGCTCAAACTGCCCAAGACTGCGGCAGTGCTGCACAAGTTCGCGTTCGCCCTGAAGGACGTGGATCTTGACGTTGGTCTGTCCGTCGACCGAGGTCGAGAACATCTCCTTCGCCCGCGTCGGGATGGTCGCGTTCCGCATGAGGAGCTTTGCCACGGCGCCGCCCACGGTTTCGATGCCGAGCGACAGCGGCAGCACGTCAAAGAGGAGAAGATCGCGGCGCGACCCGTCGATGATCGCGGCCTGCACCGCAGCGCCGAGCGCAACGACCTGATCAGGATCGAGCGCGGTGTAAGGAGCGCGGCCGAAGAATTGTTCGACGGCGCTACGTACGACGGGCATGCGGGTCGATCCGCCGACCAGCACCACGCGATCGATGTCCTTCGCTGTGATCCCCGCGTCACTGAGCACGCGGCGACAGCAGGCGAGCGTCCGCTGCACGAGCGGCGCGGCAAGCGTGTCGAGTTCCGCTCGCGTCAACGTTCGGCGGTAGATTCGCTTCTCGTCGAGCGCAATCTCTAGCCGCGTCGCATCTTGCGTCGAAAGCGCGATCTTCGCCCCTTCGGCGAATCGTCGAAGTGCCTGCATGGTCGAGGGCGGAAACTCAAGCGTCACCCCAAACTCCGCCCGAATCTCGCTGGTCACGAGTTCGATGATCGCGCGATCGAGATCATCGCCGCCAAGCGCGGTGTCACCAGCAGTGGCGATGACCTGAAAGAGGTCGCCTTCCACGTCGCTGCCGCTGGAGAGTTCCAGGATCGAGATATCAAAGGTACCGCCGCCGAAGTCGTAGACCGCGATGCGCTCACTGCCCTTCGCGCCCGACCGGCCGATGCCGTACGCGAGACTCGCCGCGGTCGGCTCGTTCACAATTCGAACGATTTCCAGTCCGACCATGCGCCCCGCGTCGCGCGTCGCCTGCCGCTGGGCGTCGTCGAAGTACGCGGGCACGGTCACCACTGCACGCCGTACCGTGGTTCCGAGCGCCCGCTCAGCGATTGACTTCAACGTTCCGAGCACATGCCCGGCCACTTCTTGGGGCGTGACGACGGTGCGACCCTGCTCGGTAACCACTTCGACGCTTGCCAGCCCGCGCGGACCCGCTACGACAGCGTATGGCAACGCTCGCGCAAGGTCGTCTAACTCAGTCGCACTGCGGCCCATGAGTCGCTTGGCGCTGTAGATCGTCTCGCGCGGGAACTCGACCGCGGAGTCGCGGGCTTCACGCCCCACAATGGGAGACGCGGGTCCGAAGCGAACGACCGACGGAACAAGCGCCATTCCTTCGGCATCCAGCAGCACGCGCGGTCCAGCGTCGTCGCAGATCGCAACCAGCGAGTTCGTGGTGCCAAGGTCGATACCGACAATGGGATCTGGGGACATGACGTGGCTCATGGGGAGAGAAACCCCGATGGTAGCCGCACCGCCCCCAATCGTTCAGTCCCACTGCAATCGCGGACCGTCGCCGTACATCATCTGCGTGAACGCGAGGCAGGCATCGGCTCCGTCGGGTTCGCCGTCAATCGCGTAGGCGTTGTCAGGCTTGCCGTCCGGAAGTTGCAGTCCTTCGGCGAAGAAGCCCTTGACGAAACTCACGTGGCCGTCGCCGAAGACCTGAAAGCCCGCCCATCCGCCATCTCGTCCGTAGGTGAGACTCTGCGGATTGGGAAGACCGTTGGCCGGACCGCGCGTTCCCATGATTGGAAAGCGGGTATCGAGTCGCACTTCCGTCCAGTACGAGCCACGCGCGCCGTGCAACGGCACGTGTGCAAACGAAACGTTGGAGCCCGACTGCAGGTCGGCAGTGAATCTCGGATCCCAGAAATGCTTCGAAGCGGGATCGATGCGCGTGAAGTCGTAATCGACGCGCTCATTCACCATTTGGTTCCGCTCGTTCTTGGAAACGAGATCACCCGGCGTCACAAACCGCTCCGCAATCAGCAGTGAGAAAAGGTTCGCGGTGGTGTCGGCGCTGTGCGCCGATGCCCCCAGTCGCTGACTGGGAGTGGGTGCGCCCTTTTGGCCGACGTTCTGTCCCGCAACGAAACAACCGATCGCTATCTGCTGCAACTGAACCTGATCCTGCAGGCTGTGGGCACTGCCAGCGGTGGTGTTGCCGGAACCGGTGACCGCAGTGTTCACCGCGGTCATGAAGTAAGCGAACAGGACGACAATGATCGCCATCGAGACGAGAATGCCGACGAGCGAGTTCCCGCGATGGCGCGGCGTGTCACTCCTCAGCAAAGGAC
>JBBQCR010000288.1:0-4908 GCA_038318935.1 Phycisphaerales bacterium | reverse complement strand
CCGCTCTCGCCTTCGCCTCCCCCGCGGGTCCTCCATGCATGTCCTCATCACCGGCGGTGCCGGGTTCATCGGATCGCACGCGGCCGTTCGTCTTCTTGACGACGGACACCGCGTCACGGTCCTCGACAGCCTCGTGCGCGGTCACCGGGAAGCCGCCGATGCTCTTGGCCGTCTCGGTGGCGATCGCTTCCGATTCGTGCACGCGGATCTCCTGGAGACCGAGCGCGTCGCGACGACTCTTGCAGACATCGATCTGGTGATGCACTTCGCGGCACTGGCCTACGTGGGCGAGTCGGTCGACGAGCCGCTGCGCTACTACCGCGCCAACACCGCTGGCACCCTGTCGCTTCTTGATGCGATGGATCGGGCCAACGTTCGGCGCCTGGTATTCAGTTCGACCTGCGCGACCTACGGCGAACCGAGCGCCGATCGCATGCCGATCTCCGAGAGTTGTCCTCAGACGCCGGTGAATCCGTACGGTCGATCGAAACTGATGTGCGAAGCGATCATTCGCGACTGGGCCGCCGCACACGCGCGCGCGAACTCGCCCGTCGGGTTCGTCTTCCTGCGCTACTTCAACGTTGCTGGCAGCGATGCCAAAGGTCGCGTCGGCGAGGATCATCGCCCCGAAAGTCATCTCATCCCGATCTGTCTCGAAGTTGCTCTCGGCCAACGGCCAGCGCTGACGGTCTTCGGTGACGACTGGCCAACATCGGATGGCACCTGCATTCGCGACTACGTCCACGTCGAGGATCTCGTCGACGCTCACGTGGCGGTGGCGAGTCGACTGGGAGATGGCTCGGAACTCGTCTACAACGTTGGCACAGGGAGCGGCGCGTCGGTGCGTCAGGTGCTCGATGCCTGCCGTCGCGTGACAGGACATCCGATTCCGGCGGTGGTTGGCACTCGTCGCGCCGGTGATCCACCTTCGCTGGTCAATTCTCCCAGCAAGATTCAGGCGGAACTGGGCTGGCGGGCGACGCACGCGACGCTTGAATCGATGGTTGAGAGTGCGTGGCGATGGCGGAAGCAGCACCCGCACGGCTGGTGAGAGTTGAAGCGATGGCCGCCCTCGCGTAGTGTCAACGCCATGAAGAAGCTTGTGGCAGAGCGCTCGACGCTCGTTGTGGTGGCAACCGCGTTCCTCTCGGGCCTCGCCGGTGCGGATTCGCTGCGTCTTCAGCCTTCAAACGAAGTTGATTTAGCCCTCGGCGCTGCGCAGGCGGACACTGCAGGTGAGACTTCAGCGCCAGCGCCCATGAACGCAACTCCGGCATGGGGCACCAAGAACTCGTGGACGCTGAATTTCACAGCGGGCTACGCCGACGACTTCGACAACACCGGCATTGTCCCGGTGACGTTCGGATTCTCCTGGTTTCCGATCGACGACTTCTCGATCGACGTGCAAGCGGAAGCCGCGTGGGTGTCGCAGCCGGGTGACGACGCGGTTGGCGCTGGACTCGCGATGCTTCTGCGTTGGCACTTCCTGCACTTTGGCGAGAAGGGCGGCCTGCAAGGAACCTTGTACGCTGACGTCGGAATCGGATTCCTGGTCTTCAACGATCCGGTGCCGGCGAACGCCTCGGATTTCGTGTTCACGCCACGGGCAGGTGTTGGTGCGAGTTGGGTGATCACCGACCAGACCCGACTTCTCACCGGCGTTCGCTGGTTCCATATCTCCAACGCTCAGACCGCTCAGGAAAACCCGGGACTGAACGCGTTGCAACTCTACGCGGGCCTCAGCTTCTCGTTCTGAGCCGGTGTTGCCTCACTCATCGGCCCCTCTTCCGTGCAACCGCTCGCAGCCCAGATCGTCGGTATCGGCAGCCTCTACGCGATCGAACGCGAGGGCCGCACGACTGCCGCAGGTATTGCCGCTCTCGCGCCGATCGCAGCGCGAGCCCTCGGCGCTTCCGGCATCGCCGTGGCCCGTGTTGGTCTTGATCGAATCGGAAAGGACATCCTCGAGGATTTGCGGGGCCAAAGTGTTGATGTCACGGCGGTCCAGACGGATCCGGATCTCGCAACGCCGCGGTGGGTGACACGGGGCGCGACGGCCCGGGTCGATCCCTACGGAGCGTTTGATACCCTGCAGTGGGATGCCGATCTGGAGGCGCTGGGTCGCAACGCCGACGCGATCATCACCGACGCGTGCGGCCGTCGGCATGGACAATCGCGATCCACCATCGACCGGCTTCTGATCAGCGCAACCACTGCCTTGAAAGTCATCGACCTCATCAGTCGATCACCACCCGATGCCGACGGTGACCGCCTGCCGCGCGACCAAGTCGGCAACGCCATCGAGCTGTGCAATCTCTTTCTGCTCGACGCGGTCGCGCTGCGGACCTTGGCGCCGGCGGCAAGCGACGCAATGGATGCAGTCAAACGCGTCGCTGCCCTCACCCGCAATGCAACCATCGTGCTCGTACCGACCGCGACCGCACCGGGCGCCGTCGCAACCACACGCTCGCTGGACATGATCCCGCAGCCTTGGCCCGCGACGTCGACCGCAACGGCTACTGCGACCTCGAGTGCCGCGTTGGCCGCGGCACTGGTCATCGCGATGGTGCAGGGACAGACCGCGACCCAAGCGATGCTCAGTCTTTGAGATCGCATCAGCGCCGACCAACGTGTGATGAGGCAAAAAAAGGACCGCTCGGATGCTCCGACACACCCGAGCGGCTGATCACGACCCAGCAAAGGGCCGCAAAGAAGAAGTGATTGGTGGGTGCTCGTTCTCCGACGCAGTCGGTGAGCAAGCGGTCCCACAATAGCGGTGGCCTGAGGCGATGGTCAATGGCTGGAATCAACCGTTTGACGATATTCGTAAGTGACTGTATTTACTCTCCTTACAGAATATGGACGAACCGTGAGCGAACCCCGCACTGTGGCTCATAACAAGCACCCCGAACCCGAAACCCCCGTGCCGCCCCCGCCAGTGCAGGTGGCGGTCGCCGCGGTCTGGCGGAAGGTGCTGACCGGGGGACGACCGCACGTCGAAGTGCTGATCAGTCGGCGCCATGATCAGGCCGTCCTTGGCGGTCTCTGGGAGTTCCCGGGCGGCAAGATCGAAGCGGGTGAAACAGCCGATCGAGCCGCGCGACGCGAGGTGCTTGAAGAGACTGGCGTCGTCCTCTTCGACACCGAACCTCTGCCGATCGATCCTCCCGACGACGACGCGTCGCGCGGTCCGCGCGTCCACTTGCATGCGGTGATCGCGCGCGTCAGCAGCAACGTCGAAGCGAAGCCCTTCGGAAGCGCCGAGTGCCGCTGGATTTCGATCGATGACTTCGATCACTACCAGTGGCCTCCAGCGAACAGTCGACTGAACGATGTCGTGCGGAACACGCTGCGAGCGAAAGCGCTCAGCGACGCGTGCGGTGACGCTGTCACTTGACGCGCTCGCCGAGACTCACTATCGTCCCCGCCTTGCGTATCACGAGTCCCGGGATGGCCTCATCCACCCGGGCGGCAACCGAGCCTGATCGACACGATCAGGACGCGGTGCCGAGGCCAGCCTTGAGCACGTGCGTTCTTGAACGCACTTCAAGCTCAAGGAACGATGCGGCAGGTCACCGACCGCCGATTGCTCCCGCTGCCGTTCACTCGGTCGTTGGGAACATCGAACGTCGGATCTGACCCTGCACACTCCGCGACGAAGGTCGTCGCGCTTGTCCTGCATCGTGCCTGGTCGCTGGTGATGACGCTTTTGGACCCTAAGGAGTCCTGAAGCATGTCCTCCTCCGATGCCACCGACCGTCTCGTCACGTTCGCCGAACAACCATCTTCTGCCGCGTCTTCGACAGGCTTTGCCACCCGAGCCATTCACGGCTGGGGCGATCCCGACGCCGCCATCGGATCGGTGGTCACGCCGATTGTGCAGTCCGCGACCTACGAGCAAACCGCTCCGGGAGAACACCGCGGTCACACGTATTCACGGGCGTCCAACCCCACTGTCGCGGCGCTTGAACGCTGCCTCGGGGCCCTGGAAGAAGCTCCGCCGGCGGTCGCGTTTGCGTCGGGACTTGCGGCCACGCACGTGCTCGCTCTCGCGTTCCTCGGCACCGGCGATCACGCGATCATCAGCGCCACCAGTTACGGCGGAACAGTCCGGCTCTTCCGCGAGACGCTTGCGGCCCTTGGCATCCGCGCGACCTTCGTCGACACCAGTGGTCTCGTAGCGGTCGCCGCAGCATTTGAACCGCGCACCAAGCTCGTCCTCATCGAGACGCCCGCCAATCCGACGCTGGCCCTGGTCGATATCGCCGCGATCAGTCGCCTCACCAAGGCGGCCCGCGTTCCGCTAGCGGTCGACAACACGTTTCTCACACCGGCCCTTCAGCGGCCGCTCGATCTCGGGGCGGACGTCTCGCTGCTCTCGACGACCAAGTGGATCGACGGCCACAACGCAACCATCGGCGGGGCGCTCGTCACCCGCGACGACACGCTGCTTGCTCGGCTTCGTCATCTTCGAAAGTGCGTGGGCAGCATTCAGGCACCCTTTGACGCGTGGTTGACGCTGCAAGGAGTGAAGACCCTGCCGGTACGGCTGGAGCGACACAGTCAGCACGCCCAGCGGATCGCCGAGTGGCTCGAGGGTCACCCCGCGCTCAGCCGCGTGCTCTATCCGGGCTTGCCAAGCTTCCCGCAGTTCGCGCTCGCACAGCGTCAGCATCGCGGCCTTGGTGGAGTGTTCCACGGCGGCGTGATCGCCTTCGAACTCGCTGGCGGACGCCCCGCGGCGGTTCGGTTTGCCCGAAAGCTCGATGTGGTCACCCTGGCGGAGAGCCTCGGAGCGGTGGAGAGCCTGCTCACCCATCCGGTCAGCATGACCCACGGCGACGTTCCCGAAGAACAGCGGCTCGCCGCGGGTATCACCCCGGGATTGGTGCGTTTGTCGGTGGGATT
>JBBQCR010000287.1:0-4910 GCA_038318935.1 Phycisphaerales bacterium | reverse complement strand
TCCTCGAGGTGGAGCTCGCCGAGTCGCAACGCCAACGGCAGATCCGCAGCGAGGCCCTTGGCGGAGACCGGTGGCGGAGTCGGCGCTGCGTTCCCATTCGCTGCACCGGACTTCGGATTCGGTGCGGCGATCTCCCCGTCGACGGAGGCGCCCACAATCAGCAAGCGATCGGCCGAGAGGAGCGCAGCCGCCCCGTCGAGGGAGAAGTTGGTGAGCGAGATCGATCGCACGGCCGTCGAGACGGTGGGCGGCTCGCCCCGGCTGGCGCGAGCGGAATCGATGGTGATGTCACCACTCGCATCGACGCTCGGTTGTCCATCCTTCGGTTGCATGCGAACTTTGCCGTCGAACAACACGGAGCTGCCGCCGGCCTGCAGTTGGTCGACGCCAACGCCGTACACCACATCGCTCTCACCGATGGTGGCCGTACCGGTCCATTCGGCGGAAGCCTGGCTCGCGCCGCTCCGTGTTGCATGCGCGGTGCCATCAACGGCGAATGTCGCAGCCTTCGCCCGGCGCTCCCCAGCAAGCGTCGCGTCGACCGCAGATCCGTCCATCGAGCCGGTCCACGAGGCGCGGAGATCGTCGCCCTTGACCTCCGCTGAGAGGTCACTCGTTCCCTTGATCGAACCGATCACGGCGTGCGCCGGCCCGTCGAGATCAGTAATCGTTGCATCCAGCCGATCTGCGCTCTGCTCGCCTTTCCAGGTCAGTGCAAGACCGCCGTCGGTATCACCAGCGGTCAATTCTCCCTTCGCTACAGCCTCACCAATTTTGGCGATCAGCCCGCCTGCGATGCGCGGCGCGGTGGCTTGCATGTCGTTGCCCTTGAGCGAGCCAGACCATTCGACGGTGCGCCCGAGCGGCTCAAGCGATAGCGAGCCGAGTCCTTCGAGCGAGAGCGCTGCGCCATCGATCGAAGGCTGGTCGGTCGCTCCGTGGGCGTCGGACAGTTTGTATTGCGTCAGCTCGGTCGTCGCATTCCAGGTCGCGCGCTTCGAGTCCTTGTCGAGTGTGCCGTCGAACTTGCCGCGATGAGCGATGCTGCTTGCGCTCGCTGCGATGCCGCGTTCACCCGGTGTCCGAAGCGATGGGGCTTGCACCTTTAGTTCCGCTGCAACGGCAAACGTCGCATCACCGGCAGTTCCAGTACTTGCAGTCACCGTCCCATCGAGCGTCGTCCCCTCTTGATGCACTTCGAACCGATCTGCTTCGGGCCCCTGCAAGAGATGGGCAGCGGCGATTGCCGCGATGCCCTTCCACGAAAGCGATGCGGGTATCGCGTCCGAGCGTCCAAGTGTCACCGCTCCCTTGAGCGACGCCGACGTCGCATTCACCACCATCTGATTCGCTGGGAGCAATGCATCGAGACCGGTCGCCGTGGCATCCCCATTCCAGCCGATGGTGAGCACGCGGTCTGCGGTGACGCCGAGGGTCCCGTCGCCTTCCACCGCGAAACCGCTCAGCGTGGCGACCAGAGGCGAGTCACCGCTGGCGTTCGCATCGATTGCCTCGCAACGCACCGCGCCGTTCCAGGTCGCCTGCGCGCCGCCGTGTGCTTGGAGGAGAAGATCAGCCGTGGCATCGAGGTTCACCGACCCAATCTTCGCACCCAGGGTTCCGTTGCCGCCAGCGGCAAGTTCCCTGGACTCAAGTCCGCTGAAGTCGAGCTTTCCCTTCCATGAACCGTTGGCATCACCACCTGGTGGCCGCACGAGACGCACGTCCCCATCAATGTTGAGGGACGCAAGCGTGACATCACCCGCACCGAGCCCGAGTGCTGTGATCAGCGACGGCCCGCCAATGCCGCCTGTTGCGATGAGTGTTCCCTTCCATGCTGCGGCGATCCCTTCCTTCTCACCGAGCGACAACTCGGCATCGCCGTTCATCGTCACGCTCTTGGCGTTGATGACCGGCTTTGCATCGCCGATATGTTCAGTACGAAGTGCGTCAAGCGCAACCTGTCCCTTCCACGTGCTGGCGATGCGTGTGGGATCAGGTGTCGCAAAGTGCGCGGTGCCCTGTACCGTGGCAAAACCGTCGACAACGCGAGTCGTCGCGAAGGGCTCGTCGGTGATGAGGCGCACGTACGGTCCCAGGGCCGTCAGCGCCAGTCGATCGCTGGTGACCTCCGCATCGAGCGTGCGCTCGACGACGGAAAACCGACCGCGGGCGCTTACCGGGGCACCGTTCAGCGTCGCAGTCGTGTCGAAGGGAAAGAGCAGCCCATCGGCGCTCCGCACCGGGCCGGCGCGGAGATTGACGTTTCGAAACCCAAGTCGGACTTCCTCGGGGGCGGAGCGGTCGGTGAAGTCAATCGACTGGTTGGTGATGTCGAGGTCCTGCAGCGCGACCGTCCACGCTCCGGCGAGATCCTCAAGGATGTAACTGGTCGAGGTGATGAGTTGCTGAGCGGCGCCGGGCAGCTTGGTCACATCCACGCGCGGCTTGCGATCGACGGCTTCGGTGGCCGGAGTCTCCGGCTTCGTGGTGCTCGCGGCGACGACGGGCCGAGGACGAATCATGCGAGCGATGTTGAAGATGCCCTGCTCGTCTCGGCCGGCGTTCAGCGTTCCATCAGCGATCGAGATCTGCTCGATGTTGACGCTGCGGGCTATCACATCGACATCCGCGCCGACCAGCCGCAGCGCCGGCACGGTCAGCAGGGGTGCTCCGATCCGCTCGGCCGATACTCCGGTGATCAAGGCGTGGAGCACGGTGGCTCTTACGATCGGCTGGCGATTCGGCATCGATTCGATCGCGATGCCCTTGGCCTTCAGTTCCTGCTCGTCGATGACCGGTGGAATCGGGGCGAAGTGATAGCTGACGAGGGCGTCAAGAGCGCCTGCCGTCAGCGAGGTGTCCGTGAAGCGTGTGGCATAGCCCGCCGTATCGGGCAATCGCAGACCGCGAATGCTCAGTGTGCCCTGCGAAACGGGTGGATCAAGTGAGAACGTCCCTCGCCATTCGACCGTCGCGCCACCGTCGGTCTTGGCGATGAACGATTGAAAATTCTCGCGACGCGGTGTCGTATCGAAATCCTCGATCCGGAATGAGATGCCGTCGACACGTGTGACGACCGGCGCAGCGAACGTGCGGTCTTCGAGCTTCCCGTTGCCGTTCCGAATCTCGATGCTGCTGATGATCAGGCGAGGTGCGTGGATCGCATCGGTGGAGTCGTCCGCCTTCGTATCGTCGGTGCGCGGCAGTGTGGCGAGGTTGAGGCCGGTCGTCTGTACGTTGACCGCATCGATGAATGGATCGACCAGGATAATGTCGTTGAATCGCCAGCCTGGAAGGAACAGCGAGGAGAGGGGATTGAAGTCGATCTCGGCGCGAGTGAAACCCAAAGCTGGTCGCTTGTCGGAGTCCGACACCACGAGTCCATCGAGCCCCAGGCGCCACGTGTACGGATTGAACTGCGCGTCGACAAGCGTCACCGTCCCGTTGATGCGCTTCTCGACCTGCGGAACGATCACCTTGCGTATCAGGAGCGGTACGCCGAAGAAGCCGACGAACGGCTGCAGAACGAGAATGACCAGTAGTGTGATCGCTGCGCGTCGGAACCAGCGTGAGCGGCGATTCCACCAGAGCCTCACGCGGGCCGCGAATCTGGGTGAAGTTCCCGCTGCGGCGACCACCTGACTCTGGTTCTGGGGACGGGCCTCGTTCATACGGTCGTTATACCCCGTCCGAGGAAGCTTTCGAAGCGCCAACGGAGCAGGCATCGCCTGCGGTCGAGTGCTCGCCCCCAAGTGCGATCTCCGAACGCAGCTATGCAAGCCATCCGAAGCGCCTTCTCAAGGATCAGACACTACCTCGACCCCGCCGAGCGGTTGAGCGAGATTCTCTTCGGCGTCGTCATGGCGATGGGCTTCACGGGAGCGGTGCGGATCGGATTGGAGGAGGCGAGCAGCCGCGAACTTCTCATCGGGATCCTCGGATGCAACATCGCTTGGGGAGTCGTCGATGGTGTGATGTATGTGCTGGGATGCATCTTGGAGCGCGGGTGCAAGGCTCGTGTGCTCCGCGAGGCGATCGAGTCGCCAAACGAAGAGGTCGCGCTCGCCCGGCTGTCACGCGAACTCGATGGTCGTCTTGGGCCGTTCACCACCCAACCAGAGCGGACCTCGATCTACCGTCGGATCATCGAGTCGGCGCGTCTCGAACGGACGCACGAACAGGTGGGCGGATGACGCCGCGGGAGCGGTCGTCGATTATGCGTTCAAGAAGCGGAGCCCAGAATCGGCACGATCGGCCAGTGCGGTTCGATGAACTAGGCGAGGATCGCCATGGTTGTCATGCTCCGCGGAACTCCTTCGCAGCTCGGCCGATTCACTCGGCCGAGCGCAGGCGCAGAGCGAGTGTGCGCCCGAAGGGCGCTACGGAGCGCTAATGCCAGTAACGAAGCAACCCGCCCAACGGGCGGGTTGCGAAGTGGGCGATACTGGATTCGAACCAGTGACTTCACGCGTGTGATGCGTGCGCTCTAGCCAACTGAGCTAATCGCCCGAACTGTCCTGATGCTTGCCGCATTTCCGATGCGTCGGCACGCCGTTCGGTGGAATGGTGAGCGGAGGCGGCCAGTATACCCAACCCGCAAACGGTACGCGGTGGTCAGTTGACCTTGGTCTCAGTGTGCTGCGCGTCCATTCGCTGCTGCATCGGATCGGCAGCCTGCGCGGGGATCTGCGGCTGCGCGCGGGTCGGCTGATTGGAAGCCTGCTCGACGTCGTCGGTGACCCCCTTCAGACCCTTCTTGAATTCGATGATGCCTTGGCCCAGCGAGCGGCCCACTTCAGGCAATCGGCGTCCGAAGAGGAGAAGCCCGATCGCCAAGATCACGATCCACTCGATGCCGCCGGGCAGGCCGAAGACGGCGAGAGTCGGAAGCGTGTCAAAGGAGAGGC
>JBBQCR010000286.1:0-4913 GCA_038318935.1 Phycisphaerales bacterium | reverse complement strand
ATGCTGAAGTAGATGATGAGGCCGCTGACGTCCGACAGCGTGGCGACGAAGGGCGCGGAACTCGTCGCCGGATCAAGTCGGGCGAGCCGCAGCAGAAACGGCAACATCGCACCGACCAGCGAACCGAACATCACGACGCAGATCAGGCTGAGCCAGACGGTGATGGCGATCAGTATCCAGTGCGGCCCGTACTCGGAGAAGTGAAGCCGCTGCCAGAGAACGATGCGCAGGAAGCCGATCAGGCCGAGCCAGAAGCCGAGCAACAGTCCTGATGCCAGTTCCCGCTTCGCGACGCGCCACCAATCCGAGAGCTTCAACTCCTGCAGGGCCAGCGCACGCACAATGAGAGTGGATGCTTGAGAGCCACTGTTTCCGCCGCTGGAGATAATGAGCGGCACGAACAGCGCGAGCACCACGGCCTTCGATATCTCGTCCTCGAAACGTGACATCGCCGTCGCCGTGAGCATCTCACCGAAGAAGAGAATCGACAGCCAACCCGCGCGCTTCTTGAACAGCGTCATGAACGGCGTCGCCGCGTATGGCGTGTCGATCACCTCAAGACCGCCGAGCTTCTGCATGTCCTCGGTCGCCTTCTGGCGGGCGGCATCCATCACGTCGTCGATCGTGAGAATGCCGAGCATGTTGCCCGCGTCGTCGGTGACCGGAAGGGTCGTGCGGTCGTACTTTTCGAAGACGCGGATGACCTCTTCGGTTGAAGCCTTGGCGGAGATGGTCACGGGCGGACGTTCGACCAGGTCACCGACGCGGGTCGTCGGATCGGCACGGACCATCGTGGTGAGCCGAAGATCGTGTTGCAGTCGACCTTCGGCGTCAACGACGAAGAGCGTGGAGAACGTCTCGGTCCGCCGCGTCGATCGTCGGATTTCCTCGAGCGCTTCGGCCACGGTCATCTCCGGCCGCAGCGCGACGTACTCCGGAGTCATCGAGTGCCCCGCGGTGTCGGGCGGATACCCAAGCAGCAACCTCGTCGCTCGGGCCGAATCCGGCGACAGCGTGTCGAGAATCCGCCGCGTCACATCAGCCGGCAACTCGTCGAGCAGCGCGACGCGATCGTCCGGCGTCATCCCCTCAAGGAGCTCGCGCGTCTGATCGTTCGACAGAGCGGAGATGAGCTCGGTCTGCTCCTCGATCGGCAGATACGAAAAGACCGCTGCCGCACGATCGCGCGGAAGCAGTCGAAACAGGATGCCCTCGTCGTTGGGCGGAAGGTCGATGATGACTTCCGCGAGATCCTGTGGGGTGAGCCCTTCGCTCGCGCGGCGCAGCTCATCCCATGCCCCGCGGGCGATCAGTTCTTCAAGATCGAGTTGGAGCAGGTGTCCGAGCACGTTGCGCACACTGTATCGCCAGCCGCGTCCGTCTCGATCGCCCGCCGACCGTCACGTGAAGTCAACGAGGAGTATCTCACCCTCGGATCCCGTTCCTTCAACGATCACCGTTGGTTCGCCCTCAATTGAAATCGCATCGCCTGCGCTTAATCGAGTCGCGTTCACCGTCACCTGCCCGGTCGCGACGTGAACCCACGCGGCATGACCCGGAGAAAGCGCGTGCTCCGCGCGTTCGCCCGTACGGAACGATCCGAGCAGGAGCGACGCGTCCTGTCCGATCGCGATGGCATCGTCGGTTTCCAGGGCAGTTCCCGCAGCGACGCGGCACAGCCGGCCTCGTCGACGGTCGGCGGCAAACGCCCGCTGCTCGTAGCGCGGCGTGCGCCCGGCTCGATCGGGCATGATCCAGATCTGCAGGAGATGCACCGGCTCGGTCGTCGACGGGTTCTTCTCGCTGTGCCGGATGCCCGAGCCAGCGCTCATCACCTGCACCTCGCCGGGCCGAAGCACCTCGCCATGCCCGAGGCTGTCACGGTGTTCCAGCGCCCCCGACAGCACGACAGTGATGATCTCCATGTCGCGATGGGCATGCATCCCGAAACCCGTCGCCGGCGCGACGATGTCATCGTTGATGACCCGAAGGCTGCGAAACTGCACCTTGGCAGGATCGAAGTACTCGCCGAACGAAAACGTATGCCGGCTTTCAAGCCACCCGATCGATGTGACGCCTCGGTCCTCAGAGCGATGAACGATGGTGGACGTTGGGACTGCGGACATATCACTTCCCTTCTCCGCCGGAGGATGACCCAACGCGACGAGCCCGTCAACGCCCGGCAACGACGATTACGGTATCGTCCCGATGCACTAGTTCAGTCTCCACGAGGTCCCCACGAGGTTTTCAGCGATGGCATTGCCGCATCTCACCGAAGAGCAGATCCGCACGTGGACGCCCGCACAGAAGGACCGTTGGTGGCTGGAGACGATCTTCCGCGGCAACATGCCGCAGCTCACGATTCGGGCGGCGATCACGGGGTTCTTCCTGGGCGGAGTCCTCTCCGCGACCAATCTCTACATCGGGGCCAAGACCGGCTGGTCGCTCGGCGTCGGCGTGACGAGCGTGATCCTCGCCTTCGCGCTCTTTCGGGCGATGTCGAAGTCGGGGATTCTGAGCGACATCACGATTCTTGAGAACAACGCGGTCCAGTCGATCGCGACTTCAGCGGGCTACATGACGGCCCCGATGATCTCGAGCTTGACGGCGTACATGTTGATCATCAACAAGCCGCTGCCGTGGTATCAACTTCTGGTGTGGAACATTCTCGCCTCGGTGCTCGGGGTCCTGGTCGCGTTCCCGATGAAGCGGCGCTTCATCAACAACGAGCAGCAACCCTTTCCCGAAGGTCGGGCATGCGCGGTCGTTCTCGATTCGCTCTATCCCGATGCCCCGCAAGGCGGAACGATTGCCACCGCGAAGAACGCCGCAGCCGGCGCCGTCACCGCGGTGGCGAGTCAGGCCCAGCGGGCACTCGGCATGCTGAAGGCCAAGGTGCTGTTCATCGCCGCGGCGTTCGCCGGAACGATTCAGTTCTTCGTGGGTGAGAACTACCAGAAGTTGATCCAGGAGAAGTTCCTCGGACTGAAGCAGGTGGTTTTTCAGATCCCCGAGGAACTGTTCGGTTGGTACTACACGCTCGCCGCGAAGAACGGCCTGTGGATCCCAAAGATCAGCGGCATCGATGTTCGACAGCTCGCGATCAATCCGACGCTTGACCTTTCGATGATCGGCGCAGGCGGTCTCATGGGTCCGAAGATCGCCAACAGCCTGCTGCTGGGCTGCGTCTTCAACTACATGATCCTGGCGCCGTACATGATCTTGCAGGAACAGATCCTGCCGAAGAACCTCGACAAGATCATGCTCCCGGACGGCTCCTTCGCACTTGCCGATGCGACGTTCGGGCGGGCGCATCTGCTCAACACGTGGTGCCTCTGGTGGGGTGTGGCGATGATGGTCACCGCGTCACTCGTGGGGCTCTTCGCCAAGCCGAAGATGCTGTTCGCATCGTTCAGCGGCATGTTCGCGAAGCGATCGACCGGTGATGATTGCCTCAAGGGAATCGAGTTCCCGCTATGGGTCTCGATCGTCGGCGTGCCCCTGATGACCATCGTCACCGTGGTGATGAACTACTACTGGTTCGATGTGGATCCGTGGCTTGGCCTGTTGTCGATTCCGATGATCATTGTGCTCACGCTGATCGCCGCCAACGCGACGGCGCTCACCAGCACGACTCCCACCGGATCCCTCTCGAAGATCACGCAATTCACCTTCGGCGCGATCGAGCCCGGACACCCGGCGACCAACCTCGTGACCGCCGGCATGACTGCCGAAGTCGCGAGCAACGCGTCGAACCTGCTGATGGATATCAAGCCCGGCTACATGCTCGGTGCAAAGCCGCGTCAGCAGGCGTGGGGACACGTCATCGGCATCGTTGCCGGAGCCGCAGCGTCCACACCGCTTTTCTTTCTTCTCTTCCTCTCCAACTGGAAGGGTGATTCCGACAAGCAGAAGCTTGAAGACGTGATCATCACCGACAAGTTCGGCTTCCCTGGTGTGGTCCAGTGGAAGGCCGTCGCTGATCTCATCGCCGGTCTTGAGAAGGCCGCGAAGGGAACAGCCGATGCCGTTGTGAACACCATCGGACCGCACGTCGCGAAGATCGGTGGCGTGCTGCCGCAGTCGGCCGGATACGCGATGATCATCGCGGCGGTCGCGGCGATCGTGCTGGAGACGCTCCGCATCTTCACCAAGGGCAAGTTCCCGCTTTCGGCTGTTGCCATCGGCCTCGGCGTTGTCATTCCGCCCGAGTCGACTTTCATGATGTGGCTCGGGGCAATGTTCTTCACCTTCATGGCGAGGGCCTTCCGCAAGCCAGGTTCGACTGGTCACACCGTCTGGGTCGACAGCCAGGAACCGATGTGTGCCGGACTCATCGCCGGTTGGGCGATTCTCGGGATCGGCGATGCACTCATCAAGGTGCTCGTCTTCGGCTGATCGGTTGTACAGAAGCGACATCACACCTCATGACCATTCGACGTCAGCCCGAGGACTTCCTCGTCGAGGAGCGCCTCGGCGCCGAGTTCACTTCATCGCTCCGAGATCGTCACGACGACGCGGCCACGTTCGCCTGCTTTGAGCTGACGAAGCGGGCGATTACAACTCCGGCCGCGACCAGTGCCTTCGCCCATGCGCTCGGCGTGCGCAGCGACGACGTGCAGTGTGCGGGCCTCAAGGATCGCCACGCGAAGACGATTCAGTTCGTCACCGCGAAAATCGATCCGGCGAGGGCCGAACTCCATCGCGAGAAGCCGCTCGAGCAACACTCCGAAGGCGATGACGAGCAGGAGCACATCGGGTGGTCCGCGCGGCTGGTCGGCTGGTCGGCCGCCGCAATAACGAGCGAAGCGATCGACGGCAACCGCTTCACGATCGAGATTCGCGATCTCGCACGCGAGACCTGCGATGAGATGGAACGCAGGGCAAAGCTTCTCACCGCCGACGACTCCCTG
>JBBQCR010000285.1:0-4943 GCA_038318935.1 Phycisphaerales bacterium | reverse complement strand
AGTCCGCGCGAGCAAGGACCTCAAACTCGATCGTGCTGAAGAAGCTTTCGGCGACAGCATTGTCCCAGCAGTCGCCCGATCTGCTCATGCTCGCGACGCAGCCGTGCCGCTGGAGTTCAGCTCGGTACTCGTCGCTGGCGTATGGACTGCCGCGGTCTGAATGATGGATGAGACCCGGGGCCGGGTTGCGGAGATCGATCGCGGCACCAAGCGGCTTGAGCGCAAGGTCCGTGTCGTTGGTGTCGCTCCGTTCCATCACGCTGCGCGGCGGGCCCAGCCAACTGCACGACGGATGCAGAGGTCGATCATCACCGCGAGGTATGCCCATCCCTCGCGGGTTGGGATCGCGGTGACGTCCGTGACCCACGCGACGTTGGGCGCTTTCGTGTGGAACATCCGACCGAGAACGTTGCGGGCGATCGGCTTGTCGTGCGCGGAGTTGGTGGCCTTCACGAACCGACGCTTGGGGCGGCTCTGCAGGCCGCGATTCAGCATGATCCGGGCGACGCGCCTGCGCGAGACGCCGAGCACGCGGCAGAGGACAGTGATGGGAGAGAAGGCCTTCTTCACGAGGTCGAGATCGGCCGCAACCTCGTTGATGTTGCGGTCGCTGAGCCGGCAAGGGCGCACGGCCTCGGCCTTGAACTCTTTCGAGAACGTCCGTCGCTTTCGCCGCTTCTGTTTGGACTTGTCCATGGATCACTCCTGGCGAGCATTCTCGCCAAACTGGGTGTCCACGAAAGTGGCGCGCTCAAAGCGCCCAAGAATCATCTAAAGACCATGCAGGCCGACCATACGGGCCAGCTCCGCTTGCGGGACGCGATCACGGAACAATGTGCCATCACGCACGCGTGACGATCGTCGCCGACGTCACGGCTTGCCCGTCCGCGCAACCCGGAGACCGGCAACGAAGATCCTCGCTCTGGACCTCGGCAAGAAGAAGACCGTCGCTGGCAAAGCCTCCACCTACGGTGCAGCGCATTCCGTCCGCACCATCGCGCTCGCGCCCGATCGTGTCATCTTCGAGGTCTGCACCGACGCATGTCTCGGCGATGTGCGGCACGAAGCCGGTGCACGTACCGATGCCCGAGATCCGCGAGTGGCGTGCAACGATCGAGCAGCGCGCGAGCCCGTTGGGACGGGGCCGTCGGCGTGGTGGACTTCTTGGCATTGCAGAGCTTGCTTGGAATAGTGACGCCTTCGGAGATTCATGCCTCGCGCAGAGAATTGCTGACAGGTCCTCTCCCCACCGCCGTATCGTGCCCCCAATGTCCGCTTCGACGTTCGTTCGCGTCGCCCATAGTTCCGAGGAACTGGGTGATACCGCTGGCTGCGTGTTCGTACCAACCATGGGTGCGCTGCACGAGGGTCACGCTGCCCTTCTTCGACAGGGCCGCGAGATCGGCCTTCGGATCGGCGCTCCGCTCTGCCTTTCCATCTTCGTCAATCCAACGCAGTTCGGCCCGACCGAAGACCTTGGCCGATATCCGCGCACTCTGGAGAGTGACCTCGCGCTCGCCGAGCGCGAAGGTGTTTCGGTCGCGTTCATTCCCGACAGTTCGATGCTGTATCCCGAGGGAATCGAGGCAGCCAATCGACTTGTCGCGACCCTGCCGCTTCCGCCGGTGGCGACCGAGCCGGGACTCGAGGACCGATGCCGCCCCGGGCATCTTGGCGGCGTGCAATTGGTGGTCGCCCGACTCTTTGATCTCGTCCGTCCCTCACACGCCGTCTTTGGCGAGAAGGACTGGCAGCAGCTCAAGCTGGTGCAAGCGATGGTCGCCAGCTCACCCACGCGGTGGCCGGGACTGGCAATCGTGCCGCACCCGACGATACGCGAGCCTGACGGCCTGGCCCTGAGCAGCCGGAACCGATACCTCCGACCTGAGGATCGGGCACAGGCGATGGGAATACCGCGGGCCCTCCAGATCGCTCACACCGCCCAACGTCCGACAACTGCAGAACGGCTGATGCGTGAGACGCTGGAAGGCCACGGCTTCGATGTCGAGTATGCGGTCGTCCGGAATGCCGCCACCTTGATGCCGGTCATGGGCTTTGAAGCGCCGACGCGAGCCTTGATTGCCGCCCGACTCACATCGCCCAACGGCAGCGTTCGCCTGATCGACAATGCACCGCTCACCGTCTGGCGTTGAGATGGCGATCGTGCATCGGGATCGGCGAATTGCAAGAAGAGCGGCAACCGCGGTTGGTATCGTTGTCGCATAGCTCTTCGGTGGACTGCCCCTGAGGCCGCCAAGATGTCGTTGAAACAGGCCCATTCCTCGGAGACTCAGTTCATGTCGCGAAGCCCGCTTGCCGCCATCCTCCGACCGCTCGCCGCCTGCTCGTTCCTCGCCACCGCGCTCGCGGGATCGGCGATCGCTCAATCGGGAACTCCATCGGGTACTCCATCAGGTACTCCATCAGGTACTGGGAGCGACAGCAAGGCGACGCAGCGGGCGGACGAGAAGGCCAAGGAGAAGGCTCAGCGCGATCGCGCGAAGCGGGTCGACAAACTCGACAGCGATGACCGCGATGCCCTTACGGCGATCATGGACTTCGCGCTCCCGGAGTGGACACCCGGTCTTGATTGGATCGGCGAGGCGCCCAACGCCGAGTCGCTCCGCGGCAAGGTGCTGGTCATCCAGACCTTCAGCACCAAGGGACCGTCACGAGCCCAGCTTGAAAAACTTGCCAAGGCGCTTTCAGAGTTCAGTCCCAACGATGTTCGATTGATCGCGATCCATACCCCTGAGTCTGCGGACAAGGCCGAGCAACTCCTCGCCAAGGCCAAGCTCAACATGCCGATCGCGATCGATCGCGACGGCGCGTTCTGCGATTCGATCGGCGCGTTTCGCAAGCCGATCAACCTCGTCGTCAATCGCACCGGCGACGTGAAGGCTGCGGGACTCACGCTCGACGGCGTGGTCGAGACCGCTCGGGAACTCGCCGCGGAAACGTGGGATCCGGCGAACAAGCCCAATCTCAAGCGCCCCGCCGTCTCCAAGACGCCCAAGGACTTTCCGATCTTCAACACGCCGGTGCGCTCGGCGATCGATCTCCGCGGCAAGCAAGCGCCGCCAATGCCACGGGTCGATTGGTGGAACGGCGCACCGGAATATCAGGGCAAATTGCTCGTCGTCGACTTCTGGGCGACCTGGTGCGGCCCGTGCAAGAAGGCGATTCCGCACATGAACGAACTCGCGAACGCGTATCGCGCGGACGTCGCGTGCATGGGCATCTCCGACGAAAGCTCGAGCAACTTCGACAAGGGATTGAAGGACGCGAAGCTTCGCAAGAGCGACTTTTCGTACTCCGTCGGCATTGATCCGAGCGGCTCCATGAAGAAGGGCTTCGGCATCACCGGCATTCCGCACGCGGTGGTCATCAGCAACGATGGCGTGGTGCGCTGGCAGGGTCATCCGGAAGAGTTGACCGACGCGACAATCCGCCAACTCGTCGATGCGAACAAGGCACTCGCCGCCACTCGATCGAACGGTGGAAGCTCCCGTTGGAGCAAGGCGCTTGAGAACGAGAAGCCCTCAAGTCCATCGCGCGACTCGGCCCGCGACACCAAGAAGAAGTACTGATACGGATCGTGATTGACTGCCGCGCTCAAGCGCGTCGCAGTCTCGCCGGATTCTCCAGAGCGAGTGTGCGCCCGGAGGGCGCTCCGGAGCGCCACAACTGCTACTGAGTGCTGCAACTCAGAACTCGCGGCTGACCGTGCGCTCGGCGAGGGCGTGCAGCAGATCGCGCACTGGACTCGGCGCCAACGCGTCCAACTCGCGGCATGCATCGCGAACGATGCTCACCGCGCGGGTCCGAGATCGCTCAAGCGCTCCGCTTCGTTCCGCCGCACCACGCAGTGCCGCGTTGTCCCGCCTGGCGATCGCCTCGAGAACAAAGGCCCGTTCGGCAGCGCCTGCGTTGGCGAGCAGCAGAATGAGCGGCAGCGTCATCTTGCCCTTCTCCAGATCGCGACCAAGACTCTTCCCGACGACATCTTCCCTGCCGGAAAGATCAAGCACGTCGTCCTGAATCTGAAACGCGGTGCCCACCGCCATCCCGAAGCGGTCGAGGGCCGCGATAGTGGCTGGTGGCGCTCCTGAGAGCGTCGCCCCGAATCGGCAACACGCTCCGACAAGCACCGCGGTCTTACGGCGAATGATCTCGAAGTACGTCGGTTCGTCGAGGCTCGTGTCGTCGCGATGATGCAGTTGAATGAGTTCACCTTCGCACAGCGTGTTGGTGACTTCGCCGAACTGAAGATTGATCGACGGGTCACCGACCTTCGAACAGAGATGAAAGGCGTTGGAGATCAGATAGTCGCCAAGCATGACCGCCGTCTCGTTGCCGCGCAGGGAGTTCACAGTCCGTCCCTTGCGTCGCGTCTCGGCCTCGTCCAGCACATCGTCGTGGACCAGCGTCGCCATGTGGATCATCTCAGCGACGCAGGCCACCATGAGATGTCGTTCGGAGATCGATCGCCGCTCGGTGGGCTCCTTCGCGGTCGCGAGTCCGCAGAGAACCACCAGCGTCGGACGCAGCATCTTGCCCCGATAGCGCTCGACGTGACGACACAGTTGGTTGACCGCCGGAAAGTCGCTCGTCAGTTGCCGCTCAAAGACTGCCTCAACGCCGACGAGACAATCCTGAAGAACGGTGGACACCGCTGCGTGTTGGGCGACGCTGTCGATCATGGGACTCGCATCATACGTCCGACGCGCATCGGAGACGCCGTGAGCGCATCACGCCTCTGCCACGAGATACGCGATCCAGCCCTCGCACGCTTCGCCTCGGCGGCTGGGCCGGAACTTGCCGTTGCCTTCGCCGGTCTTCTGGTTGGTTCCTTCCCAGTACACAGTGATCGCTCGGAATCCGGCTTCCTGCAGTAGTTCCTGAAGCTCCGGAATCGTCCACAGTCGCCAGTCGTAGGTGAA
>JBBQCR010000284.1:0-4976 GCA_038318935.1 Phycisphaerales bacterium | reverse complement strand
CACCCGCTCTGGAGAATCCGGCTTACTGCGACGCGCTTGGGACGCGCCTGAGCGGGGCAGTCAATCACGATCGGTATGTGCATTGGTTTGTGAAATAGAAGGTGACGCCGGCGTCGGGCCACACGGCCCGACGCCGTTCTCGTTGCGGAACCATGCCGCCGATCGTCAGGCATCGCATAATGACCGCTCTGCAATGTCGACGCTTCCCGACAACATCCGCCGAGCACTCGATGCAGTCGTTTCCGAAGACGAAGTGCTTGAGCAGCAACTGCTTGATCCAACCGTCGTCGGCGATCATCGGCGCGTGCGCACGCTTTCTCAACGTCGCAAGGCGATTGCCGCCATCGCCGGGCGCTGGCGAGAGATCGTCGCCGCAGAGCGCGAGGTCGCGGATCTGACCACACTTCGAAGTGGCAGCGACCAGGAACTCGCGGCGCTCGCGTCGTCGGAGTTGCCAGCGCTGGCCCGGAAGATCGCGGTACTCGCCGACGAGGTCCGACGCGATCTCGTCACGGCCGATGATCGCGCGGTGGGCAGTGTCATGCTTGAGATTCGCATGGGCGTCGGCGGCGACGAAGCGGCGCTTTGGGCGGGTGAGCTTCTAGAGATGTATCGCCTCTACGCGATGAAACGCGGCTGGCGTTGGGATCTGCTCGACCTCAAGGCCGGTGATGTTGGCGGCGTGACCCACGCCATCGCCAACGTCCAGGGCGACGGCGTCTGGAGCGAACTGGGATACGAGGGTGGAACACACCAGGTGAAGCGTGTCCCTGCGACCGAGGCGGCAGGGCGCATTCATACGTCGACCGCGACCGTTGCGGTGATGCCCGAGCCCGAGGAGGTGGACGCGACGCTCGATCCCGCCGAGGTGAAGGAGATCATCACCACAGCCCAGGGGCCGGGCGGGCAGAACGTCAACAAAGTCGCGACGGCCGTGCATCTCATTCATCTTCCGACTGGTCTTGAAGTACGCATGCAGGAGACGCGGAGCCAGACACAGAATCGCGAGAAGGCGTGGCGACTGCTTCGCACACGCGTGCATGAACGACGGCTGCAGGAGGCCGCCGCGAAGCGCGGTGAGTTGCGCCGCTCGATGATCGGCTCGGGCGACCGCGCGGAAAAGATTCGCACCTATCGCTTCAAGGAGAATCTCGCTGTCGACCACCGTGTCGAGCGGAGTTTCAACCTTCAGTCGATGCTCGCAGGATCGATCGACGACACCATCGCCGCACTCGCCGCAAAGGACGTCAACGAGCGACTCGCGGCGTTGTGATCGACTGCTGAATGGGCGTCAGACGAAGTGCACGGCCCGTAGGTACGGATCGAGATGTCGTTCGACGAACGCGACAAAGGCGGCTTCGGTCGCGCGGACGTCCGCGCCCCAGAGGCACACCGAGCCGTCGAGGAACTGCGGGTCGAACTGCACGGCGCAGACGTTCTCGACGACATACGACTTGGGGAGTCGCGCCGCGTAGTAGGCCGTCGCTGCGTTGTGGCCAGGTTCGCCGATGGCGATGCATGGCTGTTGCATGAGGTCGCGATCGTTCAGGAACCAGACATCCGAGCACACAACCGGAATCAACGCCGTGTCACCGTCTTCGAGCATCGCCGCCTGCCACGATCGAATCAGTCGCACCAGACGATTGGCGAGCGGTCGATCGGCGATCTCGGACCGAAGGTGGGCCCCCACCACCACCAGCAAGAGTTCCTCGCTTCGGAACGCGAGGTCCGGCGGGCAGGCCTCGCGGTCCGCCTGCAACCACGCGTCGTAGGCGGTAGCGGTCCAAAGCTCGGGATTGTGGTGCGATGCGCTCATCGGAGCGGAGGATAACCCGTTCGCCTCGAACTTCGTTCGCAGGAAGCTTGCCGACCGGCAACTTCTTCGCTTGCGTCGGCGTCCGATGAAACAGAGGGTTCGTTCACTTCGGCAGCGGATCGTTGCCGGCGGAGAATCTGCCATGCATCGCTTCAGGTCCCTCATCGCTGTCCTCACGATCGGCGCCACCGCCGTTGTTCTCGGTGCCGGACAGTGGCTCGCGCCGTGCATGCACGAAGCGACGCCGACCGACGAGGGACGCCGGCTTGCTGAGTCGGTTTGTGCCGTGCGATCGATCGTCGGCATGCACCGTCATTCGATGGAATGCCGAACCAACGCCAGCGGTTGGCCGGTTGCGATCAGTCCACAGTGGTTTCCCGGCGGTGAACTTCCCTCGCACGGCGCCGGAGACCAGCCCGTCACGGTCGAAGTCGTCGACGAAGCACCGGATGTCCTTGCGCCGCTCCAGAAGGTCTTCGTCCCCAACGGCGATGCGATCCGGGTGTGGTGGTACAACCGAACCAACGGCGCTATCTGTGCCCGCGTCGGGATCAACGATGATGTCGCCGAGACGTTGCGCCTGTTCAACGACGTCAACGGACTCTCCTTTCGCACACTCGACCAAGTGCGGTCGCTCGGTCCCGAGCTCTACAAGCCTCGATGATGGACACGCGACGTTCGCGAACGCCCATCACGCTTCGAGCTCCAGTCGCGGCGACGGATGCATCCATCGTTCCCACAAGAGCGCGAGGTCGCGGTTCTTCATCTGCTCGAAGGAAACGTCGCGAACTCCCGCCGGGCCGATGAACCGAAGGTAGACGCCGCGGGATTTTCGCCGTCGTCTGCCGCTCAGCACCAGAACGATCGAATCGTCGACTCGCCAGCGGCGACCTTTCTTGTCTCGAAGCCAGCCCGGACCGGCAACGAGATCGCGCCCCGTGTCCTGCAACAATGGGATCCGATCACGTATGCACGGAATCCTCAGCGCCATCCACGCTGCCATCGCAAGGAAGAGTCCTGCGAAGAACCAGTCACCGCGGTTCTGGCCGATCGCTCGCGTAAGGCCGAGCCAGAGAAAGAGGCTGAGCAGCGCTCGATTCCCCCAATTCGATTCGTTGATCGGTTCGGCCTCGAGCAGTTCGCTACGGATCGGGAGCGCGTGGATGTCGATCGCAAGGTTCTGGTCGACGATCGCCAACGGACGTGGCGACACGCCGTAATCCAGCCCAAGAAGTTCGCGCCATCGCGCGTCGATGATTGCCTTTGCGGTGATCGAATCTCGAATCGAGATCCGCTCGGCGACCGCATCGCCGATCGCCGAGTGGGCGGCGTCGCGATAGCTGCGGCTGCGTCGCCGGCGACGGAGCGTTCGCAGAGTGAGACCAAGTCCGGCGCCAAACACCATCGACGCTCCAATCGCCACCAGCACCCACGTCGGCGGCGTGCGTCGGAGGAGCAGCAACGACAGGGTCGCTCCCAGGAGCGCAAGGCATGCAATGCCGACTCCGCGGGCGGCAACCATCCAAGTCATGCCGCCGAGCCGCTCGCGAAACGGCAGGACAACCACGACCGCCCTCTCGATCTGGGGCACGGGCGTCGGGTCGATGATGTCGCTGGTTGTCACGAAGGTGCAAGTCTCAATGGAGCAGCGGGAATCGAGCGCAGAAATCCCGAATCTCGTTTCGCACGTTGCTGGCAATCGTCGCGTCGCCCTTACTCAGCAGCACTCGATCGAGCCACGCGGCAACCTGGCGCATCTCTGGCTCCTTCAGTCCACGCGTGGTGAGCGCTGGCGTTCCCAGCCGAAGGCCACTGGTGACCATTGGTGGTCGAGGATCGTTGGGAATGCCGTTCTTGTTGCAGATGATGCCCGCGGCTTCCAACCACTTCTCGCCATCGGCGCCGGTGAAGTTCGCGTCGCGACCACGCAGATCAACAAGCATCAGGTGATTGTCGGTTCCGCCGGAGCAGAGTCGATAGCCCTTGCCGACCAGAGCCTCCGCGAGCACCTTGGCGTTGCTGACCACTTGTGTCGAGTAGGCCTTGAACTCGGGCCGCAGCGCCTCGCCGAACGCGACGGCCTTCGCCGCGATGATGTGCATGAGCGGTCCGCCTTGACTGCCGGGGAATACCTTGCGATCGATCTTCTTAGCGATCTCTTCGTCATCGCAGAGGATCAATCCGCCGCGCGGACCGCGCAGCGTCTTGTGCGTCGTGGTGGTGACGATGTGTGCGTGCGGGAATGGCGACGGATGAACGCCCGCAGCAACGAGACCCGCGATGTGGGCGATGTCCGCCATGAGGAAGGCTCCGCAGCCGTCGGCAATCGACCGGAAGCGCGCAAAGTCGATCGTTCGCGGATAGGCGCTGTAGCCGCAGATGATCATTTTGGGCTTGTGCTTCTGGGCCAGCGTCTCGATCAAGTCGTAGTCGAGAAGTTCGGTGGTCGCGTTCAGGTCGTAGTCGACAATCGAATAGAACGTGCCCGAGAAGTTGACCTTCAGACCGTGCGACAGGTGGCCGCCGGACTTGATCGGCAATGAGAGGATCGTGTCCCCCGGATTGCACAGGGCCATGAAAGCCGCGATGTTGGCGTTGGCTCCGCAGTGCGGTTGCACGTTTGCGTAGGCGCAACCGAACAGACGCTTCGCACGGTCGCGGGCAAGGTTCTCGATCTGATCGTGAAAGACGCAGCCGCCGTAGTACCGCTTACCCGGATATCCCTCGGCGTACTTGTTGGTCAGCCACGAGCCTGCTGCGTGCATGACCGCCGAGGAGACGTGGTTCTCGCTGGCGATCAATTCGAGCGTGTGCTCCTGGCGATCGGCCTCGCGCAAGAGAATGTCGGCGGATTCGGGATCCTGGCGGCGAACCAGTTCGAGCATCGACCGCGACAGGGGATCGAGAAACGAATCGGGGGAGGCATCGGAAGCGACGGATGGCGCCGCGGCGGAGGACGGAGTCATGGTCGTCGCATGGTATCGAATCCACGCGGCTGGAGACCCAGATCGCACGCTGGTCGGTGCGATGCCCAACCGGATTTCCTCCCGAAAAGCCCGACGTTCCGCGCGGCTCGCGGTCGTAGCATACGGGCCTCTATGCCGCTCACTTCCTGCCTCTTCGCGGTGCTCCACTCCGTCGCGTGTACCTTCGCGTTGCA
>JBBQCR010000283.1:0-4976 GCA_038318935.1 Phycisphaerales bacterium | reverse complement strand
TGATGCCATCGGCGCCCGCGGACTTCGCGGCCTCGACGACCCAGTGCACCATCGGCCGGCCGACGGCAGGGTGCATGACCTTGGGGAGGTCCGACTTCATGCGCGTGCCCTTGCCGGCAGCCATGATGATGGCGCCGACGCGACGGGTCGCGGCGGAGGTCGATGAAGTCGATGTCATCGGGGGAGGAGTCGGGCTCAAGGCGTGGGGCACTCGTTCCGACGGAAGGCCAGCGATCCGTACGACGACACCCAACCATGCCTGACTGAGCGAGAGAGTTGGCCCGCTTGGATTCGAACCAAGACAGTCTGCACCAAAAACAGACGTGCTACCGTTACACCACGGGCCAATGAGTATCTCGCGTCGGCCGAAGCGTAGCTCATGAGACGCCCATGCGGAGATGGGTGTCGCAACGAGGAAATGGAACGCGTCGGCGGCAGAGGGTCGGGGAAAGCGTCGATGGGGGCGCGGAACCTCGCGTCGTTCAGGGCCTGTCGCGCTCGAGCAGAGGTTGCTCGATGGCGAAGCAAGCGGAACCGGCTTCGGGCCTCCGCAGCATGCGGTGACCCGTTCAACAAGCGCGGTTCGGGAACGACCCGGTCCGCGGCACATCCCTCAGAGGCTGGAGCCTCCCGTCGGCCGCGACGGGGAGATCCCATGTGACGCCAAGTGGTTGACCCGCGGGGCGGATCGACCTCCAGTCGCCAACGGCCCTCGATGCGAGGGAAGGGAGGGAGTGTAGAGGATGGCGGGGGGACGCTGCAAGGGGAGGGTCGCGTCCCGACCGCCGGACTTCGCGTTTCGGTCGTCGTCGCCGTTCGCTGGCGTGCATCCGGACATGAAAACACCGTGGGGCGACCGTACGCTGGGGCCATGTCCACGCTCTCGCCCGCCTCGGCTGCCGCGTCCCGTCAATTGCTTTCCTACGACCCCGCGACCGGCGAAGTGGTCGGCGCGGTCCCGGTCACGCCGGCCGACCAGATCGGTCTGGTCACCCACCGGGCCCGCAACGCGGCTCGCTCCTGGGGCGCGATGACGCTTGAGGAGCGGGCCGCGATTCTCAAGTCGGCGATCCCGGCCCTGACCGAGCGGGCCACGGAGATCGGAACGCTTGCCTGTCGCGAGATGGGCAAGCCCATCAACGACGCGATCGGCGAGGCCAAGTACGCCGCGAGCGGGTTCGCCGACCTCATCGACGAGGCGGTGGAAGCGCTGCGATCGGAAGTCCGCGCCGACGCCAAGACGCATTCGTCGCTGGTCTTCGATCCGCTCGGCGTCTGCGCCGCGATCACGCCGTGGAACTTTCCGATTCTCATGCCGCAAGAGTGCGTGGTACCGGCGCTCGTGGCGGGCAACGCGGTGATTTTCAAGCCCAGCGAAGAGACGCCGCTCTGCGCCCTCGCATGGGCGCAGTGCATCACCAACGTCTTACCGCCTGATGTACTCCAAGTTGTCTTTGGCGACGAAGTGCAGGGCAAGGCGCTCGTCGCTGGAGACGTCGACCTGATCGCCTTCACCGGCAGTCGCGCTGCCGGTCAGCACATTCTCGAAACCGCTGGTCGCGGACTGAAGCGAGTGATTCTTGAACTCGGCGGCAAAGACCCGCTCATCGTTCTGCCCGATGCCGATGTCGAAGCGGCCGCGACCTTCGCTGCCCGCAACAGTTTTCGCAACGCCGGCCAAGTGTGCGTCAGCACCGAGCGGATCTATGTGCATCGCTCGGTTGCCGAAGCGTTTGAGCGGAAGGTCGCGGAGAAAGCCGCGAACTTGAAGCAGGGCCCGGGCATGCAGGAAGGAACGACCATCGGACCGATGGTGAATGCCCGCCAGAAGAAGCACGTGCTCCGGCAGATCGACTCCGCTGTGCGGCAGGGCGCCGAGGTCCTCGCCGGCAACGAACCTCGCGACGGCAACTTCGTCGCCCCGACAGTCCTCGTCAACGTGCGGAACGACATGGACATCATGCGCGAAGAGACCTTCGGACCGGTGGCGTGCATCGTTCGCTACGACGAACTCGATCAGGCGATCCGCTGGGCCAACGAATCGCCGTTTGCGTTAGGGGGCTCGGTGTTTGGCGCCGATGTCGCCAACGCCGAGAGCGTCGCCCGACGACTGCACAGCGGCATGGTCGGCATCAACCAGGGATGCGGCGGTGCGAAGGGAACGCCTTGGGTCGGCGCCAAGCAATCCGGCTATGGATATCACTCAGGCCGCGACGGTCATCGCCAGTTCGCCCAGGTGCGAGTGATCTCCCGCGCGAAGTAAGTGCGGTAGAGCTTTCTATCCGTCTCACCAACGCTGCGGGCCGGCGACGGCTGTCGCAAGCAGCGACTCGTACTCGCTCGTGTCGATTTGAACGGCACCGAAGCGGAGGATGTGGTCGTTGGCGTATTGGCTGTCGAGCAGTTGAAACCCGCGGGTGCGCAGGCGATCAACGAGATGTACGAGGCAGACTTTGCTTGCGTCGCGACCACCGTTGGCGGGATCGCTGAACATGCTCTCGCCGAAGAATGCTGCGCCGAGCGCAACGCCATAGAGCCCGCCGACGAGGACTTCGTCGCGCCACGCTTCGACCGAATGGGAGAAGCCGAGTTCGTGCAGGTGTTCGTAGGCTGCGATGATCTCCGCGTTGATCCACGTCTGGTTGCCGGCTTCACGGTCGGTCCCGCACCGCCGGATCACGTCCGCGAAGGAGGTGTCGAATCGCACCTCGAAGCGGCCGCTGCGAATCACGCGGCCCAGCGACTTCGGTACGTGGAAGCGATCATCGAGCGGAATCACGCAACGAGGATCGCAACTGTAAAAGCGCACGGTGCCGGTGCGCGGGCTGGCCATCGGAAACGCGCCGCTGGCGTAGGCGGAGAGAAGCGTCTGTGGGCTCAGGTCGGCTTTGGTACGGCGGCGAGCCATGACGGGTCCGCTCAAGGGAGGAACTCGACCGCGTCGATCTGCCCGAGCAGAATCTTCAGCCGCACTCGATCGCCGATATTGGGATGTCGCCCAAAGCTATGCAGCGGCACCCGCACCGCGATTCGTTCGGCGTCGATCAAGAGCGCGCAGTCGAGATAGCGATCGCCGTGGATGCTGACCGGAGCGATTGCCGTGACGGTCGCTTCGACGGTTCCGACGAGCGGCAGCGGCATGAGGTGTCTCCGGGCCCGCAGTGGCGTCAGACGTTGAAGAGGAAGTGCACGACGTCACCGTCGCGCATCACGTACGACTTGCCTTCGGCTCGCAGCTTGCCCGCGTCGCGAATGGCCTTCTCGGTCTTGAACTGGACGAGATCATCAACCGCGTAGCACTCCGCGCGGATGAAGCCGCGTTCAAAGTCGGTGTGAATGACGCCGGCGGCCTGCGGAGCAGTGAAGCCCTTGTGGATCGTCCACGCCCTGATTTCCTTCGGACCTGCGGTGTAGTAACTCTGCAGGCCGAGCAGGTCGTAAGCGTGTCGGGCGACGCTCGCCAGCGCGGGCTCCGTCATGCCGAGGGACTCGAGCATCTCCTTGCGGTCTGCGTCCGGCAGTTCGGAGAGTTCGCTCTCGATCTTCGCGCAGACCACGACGACATCGCCGCCGTGGGTCTTCGTGTACTGCTGGACCTTCTGGACCAAAGGTCCCAAGCCGTTGGGATCGTTCTCATCGACGTTGGCGACGTAAAGGACGGGTTTCGCGGTGATCATGCCCAGCGACTGCAGAATCTTCGACTCTTCCAGCGTGAAGGTCATCGAACGCAGCGGCTTGCCGCTGTCGAGGATCGGCCTCGCGCGGGAGAGGACGTCGACCTTGATGATCGCTTCCTTGTCGCCGCTACGGGCGGTCCGCGCGGCCTTCTCAAGCACTCCTTCCATCACCTGAAGATCAGCGAGCATCAGTTCGGTCTCGATCGTCTCGATGTCGCGGATCGGATCGACGCTGCCTTCGACGTGGATGACGTCACTATCTGCAAAGCAGCGGACGACATGCAGGATCGCATCGACTTCGCGGATGTGCGAGAGGAACTTGTTGCCGAGTCCTTCTCCCTCGCTCGCCCCGCGGACAAGGCCAGCGATGTCGACGAGCCGAAGCGCAGCCGGTATCAGCTTCTGCGATTCGATCAGCTTCGCGATGGTCGCCAAGCGCGGATCGGGAACGCTCACGACGCCGACGTTGGGTTCGATGGTGCAGAACGGATAGTTCTGTGCTTCGATCCCCGCCGCCGTGAGGGCGTTGAAGAGGGTGCTCTTACCAACGTTGGGAAGACCGACGATGCCGCATTCCATGGAGTGAATCCTGACCCGGCGCGACCGGCGATGGTCGATTGCGCAAGGCGAGGAATGGTAACGGAAATGCTCGACCCCGTTCAAGCGAGGAGGGGCTGCGACGGGATTCATCACAGAGAGCCCCGAGCGGGAGAGAGTCGGCACAGAATCCGCACCGAGCAGTCACGGAGGTGGACTAGCGTTCGGCGCACAAACTGTAAACGCACGCTGGATGCGTTCGATGGTTCGCTCGGTACGTCCTCGGTGCACTCTGGGCTCTCCGCGGTGAACACCTCCCGGCTTCACACCACAACCGCCCGCAAGTCGATCGTCGAACCGATCGGCTCAAGCGTTGCCGTGCGATGACGTCGTAACAATTCGATCACGCGGCGCAGATCGCCAGCCATCGGGGCGACGAAGCGCATCGGCACGTCGGTCATCGGGTGCTTGAAACTCAGCGTCGTCGCGTGCAGTGCTTGACGAGTGAGGAACGGCGCGGGGTTCTCGCCGCCCAGGTCCTTCTCGCTGAGATGTTGGCCGCCATACATGTCGTCACCAGCGATCGCGTGCCGCATATGGCTCATGTGGACGCGAATCTGGTGGGTGCGACCGGTCTTGAGTTCCAGTTCGACGAGCGTGAACGGGCCGTACGGCGCTTCGTAGCGCTCGCGCACTCGCCAGATCGTCTGGCTTGGCTTGCCAGTCTCGTCGTAGCGCACCGCGTACTTTTCGCGAATCGTG
>JBBQCR010000282.1:0-5007 GCA_038318935.1 Phycisphaerales bacterium | reverse complement strand
CGAGCAGCACCCGTCGTACGCGACCGTCGCGCTGCAACACGCGTGTGGCGACGGCGACGTCGTTGATCACGCAAAATCCTTCACCGCCGTCGGCGTGCGCATGATGCGTGCCGCCAGCGAGATTTCCCGCAAGTCCATCGTCCAAGGCCCAGCCTGCAGCGTTGATCGAACCCTGGGTCGCCAAACGCGATCGTCGCACCAAGGCCGGTGACCAGGGGAGGCCGAGGCGCCGGATCTCGTCCTGCGAGAGGACGCCCTCCCGCAGCGCCGTCAAATACCGCTCGGTATGGACCAGCCCGAGGGTCTCCCACGTGGCTTCGTCCGGTGCAATGATTTCGTCGTCGCCACAGATGCCCTCGGCCCGGACAATCCGCGCAAGTTCGCTGAACTTACGCATCGGGAAGGGATGATGCTCGGGGAGTTCGACGACGTAATCAGGGTGGTACGAGACGCGCATCGGAGGAGGAAGCGATGGTAGCCTCTTCCTCATGATCAACCTCGCCCTGAGTATCGCGATGCTGCTGATCGGCGCCCTCGTGGCGTTCTGGTTGGGCAATCGCAGCGCCCTTCGGCGACGAGCGGCGCTGGCGGCGGCTCGGGGGCCGCTGCGTTCGATCGTGATGCTGCGGAAGGCCCCGCGTGGAGTCACCGAGTCGATGGTTCGCACCGCGATCGTCCGGGCAATCGGCGTGGAGCCGACGATTCGCGAGCGATCGATCGACGACGCCACGCGTGGCTTTGAGGCTGCGTTGCCCGGCGGTCGCACCATTCTCGTCCTCGATCGCGACAGCCCGTACCTCGATGACTCCGACGCGGCGGCAGTTCAGATTGCCGACCCTCGGTTCAGCGCTGCCATGCGTGATCACGCCGCGTGGACGTCGGTCGATCTTCTCGGAAGTTGTCCCGACGATGCGGAGGCCCAGCGCGATGTGTTGCCGTTACTGGCCAAGGTCGCGGCTGCGCTGGACGATCGCCAGTGCCTCGCGTTTCTGCGCTTCGACCTCGGTTCGTTTGCACCGCCAACCGATGCGACGACCGAGGCGCTGGCCCGCGGCGACGTCGGCCAAGCGTTCGGTCGCACGGGCGCATGAAGGGAATGCTCCCGCTACGCTTGGCCATCGATGACTGGCTCGCGCACCCATCCCGTTGATTGCGACGTGGTTGTCCTTGGTGGCGGCATCGCTGCCCTCTGGACCCTCGACGCCCTCGATGAAGCGGGCTTCGCGGGAGTACTCATCGAACCGGCAGCTCTCGGTCAGGGTCAGACGCTTGCCAGCCAAGGCATCATTCACGGTGGTCTGAAGTACACGCTTCGTGGGTTGCTGCACGCCTCGGCCGAAGCTGTCAGCGCAATGCCGCAGCGCTGGCGAGAATCGCTCGAGGGGGCAACGCGTCCCGACCTGCGATCGGTGCGAGTCCGCAGCGCGTCGACGTGGATGTGGCGAAGCGAAACACTGTCGTCGAAGCTCGCGATGCTTGGCGCCCGGGTCGGCCTCCGCACTCAACCGATCGAAGTCAGTGCCGCCGAGCGCCCCGCGATACTTCGCACAGCGCCCGGTACGGTGTATCGGGTCGACGAGCCGGTGCTGGATACGCCGTCGTTGGTCGAAGCGTTTCGGACGCGCCATCTCGCCCGCATGATCCGTGCGGACGGACTCGAGGGGATCGAACTTCGTCGCATCGATACGAGACACGAGGTGCGTGTCGGAGATCTGACGTTGCGTGCCAGCGCCCTGGTACTTGCCGCCGGATCCGCCAACGAGGCGCTGCGACAAACGCTCTCGCTCCAACCCGCGATCATGCAGCGTCGCCCCTTGCACATGGTGATGATGCGCGGCGCGTTGCCTGAGTTGCATGGACATTGCGTGGACGGCGCGGCCACTCGATTGACGATCACCACCTCGACGGATCGTGCAGGACGCACGGTGTGGCAGATCGGTGGGCGATTGGCCGAGGCAGGCGTGACGCTCGAGCCCGCCGATCTTTTGCAGCTGGCGCAGCGCGAATTGCGCGAAGTCCTGCCCGATCTTGATCAGCGTAATGTTGCATGGGCCACGTATCGCATCGACCGTGCCGAGCGGGCCACGCACGGCGGTCTCCGTCCGGACGATGCCCAGTGCATCGTCGAGGGAACCCCGACGTCGATCACACTCTGGCCGACGAAACTTGCACTGGCGCCGCGAGGGGCCGAACTCACAGTCGCAAGTCTGCGCACCGCTGGAGTTCGCGCCAGCGGATCAATCGTGATCGACGGCCCGCGGCCAGCAATCGGCGTCGCCCCGTGGGAGTCTGCGACATGGACGGGTGCATCGTGATGAATGCGACGTCCATGATCGCCCGCCCCCTTGGTCGCACCGGACTCCTGGTATCGCCCATCGGCTTCGGGGCGTTCAAGATTGGCCGCAACGAAGGCACCAAGTACGAAATCGGCTACGCACTGCCGACGGAGGACGAGGCAGCACGGCTGTTGCAGGAGGTGCTCGATCTCGGCGTCACCCTCGTCGACACCGCGCCGGCATACGGGGTGAGCGAAGAACGGATCGGTGCGGCGTTGTCAGCTCGACGCGCCTCGTACGTCCTGTCGACGAAGGTAGGCGAGTCGTTCGTGGACGGCGTCTCGACTGTCGACTTTTCCGCGGACGCGGTCCTCGCGAGCGTTGAGCGAAGTCTGACTCGACTGCGAACATCGCGGCTCGATCTGGTCTTCCTCCATTCCAACGGGGTCGACGAGGAAGCCTTGGCCAGAGGCGAGGCAACTTGCATGTTGCGGCAACTTCGCGATGCTGGCCGCATCGGCCATCTTGGCTTCTCCGGCAAGACACTGGAAGGACATCGGCGAGCGATGGCCGAAGGGTTCGATGTCCTCATGGTCGAGTACCACCCGCTCGATCGCTCGCAGCGCCCGGTCTTGGAAGAAGCGGCAGCTCGCGGCGTGGGCGTACTGGTCAAGAAGTCGCTTGCAAGTGGTCGCGTACCGCCGAGCGAAGCGATCCCCTTCTCCCTGACGGCACCCGCGGTCGCGAGTTGCGTGATCGGGTCCCTGCGGCGCGATCACCTCGCTGCGTGCGTTGCGATCGCCGCAGCCAGCGGCGGCCACAACGACGTCGCTCGCGGATAGGATCGACGCGCGATTCTGACTAGCACGCGCCTTGTTCCTTTCCCGACCCGTTTGATCACACCGATGCAGCCGACCACACGACGCGAGATGTCGCAGCAAGACTCCGACGACGTCGCGGAGGTGCAGCGGTTGCTGCTCCCGCGCGAGCTTCCCGAACTCCGTGGCTGGACGATGGCCGTGCAGTACACCCCCTGCCACAGCGCGGGAGGCGACTTCTACGGATTCCGGCCTCTCCCCAGCGGGCAACTCGGCGTTGCGGTCGCGGATGTCTCCGGTCACGGCGTCCGGGCGGCGGTCATCATGGCGATGCTGCGGGCATGGCTGGGGGCGGCGCAGCACTTTGAGCGCCCCGCTGTTTCGGTGGCGGAAGACCTCAACACGATGCTGCTCGAGCTCGACGGCTTGACGGTCTTCGTCACCGGCGTCTTTTTCGTTCTCGACCCTGCCACCGGCATCGCTCGCTACATCAACTGCGGCCATCCGCCGGCCCGCGTGCGTCGGGCGAATGGAAGCGTCGAGACACTGACAGGCGGCGGCACGATTCCGCTGGGGATCTCGGCGGAACTGCGGGCCGAGGAGGCGGGAGTCGTGGAGTTGGCGCCCGGCGATAGCCTCGTCCTCTTCACCGACGGCATCGTCGAGGCCAGTGACGCGGAGGGGAATCAGTTCGACTACGACGGTCTTGACCGGTTGCTTGCATCAACCGGTGGCCGGGCCGACCGCACCCTCTCGGCGATCCTCGAGGCCGTCACCGCACATCGAGGGAACCAGGCGCAGGCCGACGACGAGTGCGTGCTTGTCTTGTCCCGAAACGCCGGGTGATTCGTGCGGCGGGTTGCCGATGGTTGGGGGATTTCGCGAGATTTCCGGCGAGATCGCTGTGGGGTTTGCGTACTCATCCACGCGGCCAAAGTTGAATCGCGTGCATCTTCCGCTTCCCGCCAGACTGCGCGTCCCCCGTATACTGCGGACGACGGATCCCCGTCTCGGGCCGCGCTCGACTCGCACGGCACTGTGCCGACGCGATAGTTCGTGCGGCCCATCGAGACCACTCTCGGCACCTCGGAGACCATGGATGGCGATGTTCTCGCTTCTCACCGCTGCCCTCGCTCAGGCCGGAACCGACGCGGCCGCGGCCATCGGAGCCACCCCGGGCGCTTCCGCACCGCCTGCCGCTCCCAATCTCTTTGACTACGTGCGCGACGGCGGCATCATCAGCTATCTGCTGATCGCCCTGTCGGTGTTGGCGCTCGTCCTCATCATCCGCAACCTCTTCATGTTTCGCTACAGCGAGTTCGCTCCGCCGCGGGTTACCCAGCCACTCGAGGGATTTCTCGCCGCTGGGCGCATCGCCGAGGCCCAGCAGCTCTGCCAGCTTGCTGAGAACCACTCGTTCATCACCACGGTGCTGGCCGAGGCGTTCCGACGGACGGCGTCCTCGTCGTTCGGAACGCTTGAGTTCCGCTCGACCGTCGAGGAAGTTGCGGTCGCTGAAGCGGACGAAGTGCATCGCATGAACGACGGCATCGGCATCATCGCCGCCATCGGTCCGATGCTCGGCCTGTTGGGAACAGTGTTTGGCATGGTCGGAGCATTTCGCACCGTCGGTAGTCTGGAAGGCGCGGCACGTTCGAACCAGCTTGCGACCTTCATGTCGATGGCGCTTGTCAATACTGCCCAGGGACTGATCGTCGCGATCCCCTGCACCATCGCATTCGCGCTCTTTCGCCGCAAGGTTGATCGGATCATGCAGGTCGTCGGCCGCGATCTCGAGCGCTACGCGTCCTATGTGACCAACGGCGGCGCCGAGCGGCCAGTTTCGGGTGGCGGATCGCCGACTCCGACCACTTCGTCCCGTTCGAGCGCTTCCGCGGCGACCACCTCGCAGG
>JBBQCR010000281.1:0-5027 GCA_038318935.1 Phycisphaerales bacterium | reverse complement strand
GGCTCTGCAGCGGTGCACGGCTCCACAGCCATCATCGGCGCATCACGCGATGACGATGGTGGCATCGACAGCGGAAGCGCGTACGTCTGGAGCTTCCGAAACAACGCTTGGACGCTGGCGACGAAGCTGGTCGCACCCGATGCGGGAAGTGCCGATTGGTTCGGCCACGCCGTCGCGATCGATGAGAACTTCGTGGTCGTCGGCGCGTACGGAGACGATGATCGCGGCGAAAAGTGCGGTGCCGCGTACGTCTTCCGGCGCGAGGGCGATGGCTGGACTCTCGACGGGAAGCTTGTTCCCGAAGACCTGCAGGAGGGGGACTGGTTCGGATTCAGTGTGGCGATTTCGGGCGATCGCATCGCCGTCGGCGCTCCTCGCGACGATGGCAGCGGCGATTCCGCCGGATGCGTACGGATCTTTCGTCGAGGCCGGGAAGGTTGGTCGCGCGAATCCATCCTGCGTCCAGCGCCGGGCACCACGACGGCGTGGTTCGGCTACGCGGTGGCGCTGACGAGCGAGCGCCTGATCGTCGGTTCACCGGGTGACAACACCGGCGGCGATTCGGCGGGTGCCGCAATGGTCTTCGCGAGAACCGACGGCACGTGGACTCCCCGCGTCGTGCTCCTTCCAAAAAGTTCCATCGCCGGAGAACAGTTTGGTGCGTCCGTCGCAATCGACGGCGATCTGGTCGCCGTGGGGCGGCAGTACGACGCGGATCGCAACACCGGCTCGGGCAAGGCGTGGATCTTCCGACTCGCGGGAAAGTCCCGAAAGGAGACATCGAGCGACAGCGTGAAAACGCCCGCTCCCACTCCGACCACCGAACGCCCCGCGGTCGCTGAGCCATCCAAGGGAAAGCGACCGTCTCAGATGGGCGTCGGTGTCGCCAACGGACCGCCATAACAGGCGGTGATCACACGATGCCACTCGGCAATCGTGGAACAGGCGATGAATGCTGACTTCACCCGCTGCGGATCCGGGTGATGACGCGCGAACTTGATCCCGAACTTCCGCATCATGCGGCCCGCCGCACGCTCGCCGTGCAGCTTGACGGAGAGATCAAAGTGATCGAGCAATGCTCCCCTCTGTTCGGCGAGTGTCGGCGCGGATCGCGGATATCCGCGCATCAGTTGGCGGGCCTGCTGAAAGATCCAGGGATTCCCGATACAACCTCGCGCCACCGAGACAGCTCGTACACCGGTGTACTCGAGCATCGCGAAGATGTCCTCCACCTCCCAAACGTCACCGGAGCCGAAAATGAGCCGATCCGGATGTCTCCCAACAAGGTCGCGAAGGAAGTCCCACTTCGCGGGTCCGAGGTACTTCTGCTGCACCGTACGGCAGTGCACCGTGGTCCACAGATAGCCAAGGTCGTAAGCGGCGTCGAAGATCCGCTCGAAGTTTGCAGCCATGCTGGGCGTGTCGTCGTAGGCTCGCCGGAGTTTCACCGTGGTGGGAAGACCTGCGGGCACTGCGTCGCGCACTGCTTTGAGTACGGCGATGGCCTCGTTCGGATGGGCAAGAAAGTGACCGCCTCGATTGCTGCGCTTGATCTTCTTGACCGGGCACGCCAAGTTGACGTCGATCACGTCGTACCCCATGCCGACAAGGATCCGAGATCCGTCGGCCATCTCGGAGGGATGGGTTCCCATGATCTGCCCGGCGATCGGATGGTCGTCGAGTCCGGCAGCAACGTTGTCCTCGATGTCTCCCATCCCGCATTCCGTCGCCAGAAGATCGGGATCCTCTTTGCGTCGTCCTTTGCCGCCGTTGAGCAGCGTTCGGTCAAGGAGCGCCTCAGTGATACAGAACGGCGCGCCATGCCGTCTGGCGACGATCCGCATCGGGCCATCGGAGTATCCCGCGAGACCTGCCTGGAAGAATGGTGCGTCGAATCCAGGAACCGATTCTGCAATGCGTGGGTCCAGTCGATGGCTCTCAGCGATGTCCTTGATCGAGCGTTGAAGAGTCCAGCGATATCGGTCGGCGCCGCTGTCGTCACTGTCCGCGTTGGCAGTTGGTTCCAGATGCACCGACATCCGATCGTGTCCTTTCGCAATGAGCCAGATCAGTCAGACGGCCACTTCCGCCGCAACTTCCAACTCCAACGACGGCCGTCAGCAGGCGCCCCACCCACCGAGCAGAATCGACAAATCCGCCGCGTTGGTGGTTCCGTTTCCGTCGAGGTCCGCACCCGAACCTCCCCACGCACCGAGCATGATGGAGAGATCCACACCATCGATCACGCCGTCTCCGTTGAGATCCCCGGGGCACACAAGCCCCAGTTCGAACCGTTCGGCGTACCGGAAGCTCGCTCCGGTCTGGTTCAGAATCACACGCTCGAGCTGCGTCCGAGGGTTGTACGCCATGACGCGCGTCCCGCCCGCGTACAGGTACTCACCGCTGTCGAGCACGAGACACCCACGCGGTGCGGTCGCGAGCGAGCCGGAGTACAGCGTCTGCACGCCGCTGAAGTCGTAGACATACAGCCCAGCGGGGGCGTTGAATCCGGCAACCAGCACACTTTGATCGATCGACTGCAACTGCTGCGGGAAGTCGATGCCGGTGATGCCATCCGAATCGACGAAGACGCCGAGCGAGTTACCGTCGAAGTCGACTCGTTCGATCGCGTCCTTGATCGAGTCCGTCACCAGCGCATCGGTCGTCCGGAAAAGAATATCCCGAGGCTCGGCGTTGAAGGGCGCAGCGTTCCACCACGTGATCAAGCCGCTGCCATCAAGGCCGCAGCGCCAAACTCGCTTCTGCGTCGGCGACGTGATGTAGAGGAGCCCGCTGTGCACCGCTATGCCGTAGGGCGAATCCAACCCCTGCGCCGATCCAACGATGGTCCGGAGATACACCCCGTTGCTGCTGTACTCGAACACCGCGTCCGCGTTCTCGTCGCTCACAAAGATGGTGTTCTGACCGCTGGAAGCTGCGCAGATCGGCTGCTTCAGACGACCGTCGTTGGGAATGAAGTTGTCCGAGACCAACGATCCGTCAGCGGGACTAAACGCCCAGACCTTGTCGTTGGCCGAATCGGGGATGAGAATCACAGTGTCGGCCGCTGCGACCGTCGCGCCCAGGAGCACTCCCAGCAGCGATCCCAGCGGCGCTCCCGGCGGCGCGCCCAGCAAGCCGAGGACCGCGATCATCCCGCGCTGGACGGCGAACTTGATCCGCCGAAAACGCGTGCAACAACTCGCGTGCGGTGGGAAGTGGATGATCTCCTTTTCCATTCGATCCTCTTCTGGAGAGACCTGCTGGGTCCGTCGCGAGGCCGCTGCAACGCAGGGCCTTTGCCCCAACTGTCGCTCCAAGAGCACAGGGTAGGCGTCGCCAGTGAGGCGAAGTTGCGTCAAGCCACCGTCGCGGCACTGCTCGTCCTCGAAGGATGCCGGTGGCGCCGGCTGGAAGCTGTCGGACGACGTTGGACGGCACGATCCGCGCACGAAGATCATCCCACGATCAGTCGCGTCGTGCGCTTCCGCATCACGGACAGAGGTGTTCGGCGGATCGCCGAACGAGTGATCGAACGAGCTGTCGAACGAGGAATCAAATTGGGGATTGAATTGGGGATTGAATTGGGAATCGAAGGAGGAATCGGTTGGGGAATCGATTGGGGGCATGACGGATCGAAAGCGACGTCGCCGCTCAGGCCGAGAGGACGCATCACCCGTTCCAATAAGAGCATCGCGCGAGCGAACGCGTCGTCCTCGCCGATCGGTGCCTTCGTCGGCTGGCGGGGAGGGTTGACCCGTCATCCCCAACTCCCCTCCCGACTGCGAACTTGCAAGCGGATTGGCGACGCTGCTTCGCGCGAGGCTGCCAGCCCTCCGCCACATCGACCGCCGCCAGGTCCGTTGTCCGTCCCAGAACTTGAGGGGCACGAGCGCTCGACCCACGCCTCGTCAGATCGGGGTGTGACTCCCGAGGCCGTCTCGGCCACCAACCCAGGCAACGCAGTGGCCCTCGCAAGGGAAGACAGAGGTGGCGGCCGCCCACCTGTCACCCATGTGCCCGAACAGGAGTGTCACCTATGTGGCCGGAACGTACCGGGGCGCTCGCTCTCCCCCTCCCCCTCCCCCCGCAAGCGATGCGAGGTCACATCGCCCTTCGTGCATGGAGCCAACGTCCAGCCCAAGGGTCCGGGCCAAATGTGTCGGCATCGAGCCGCGGCGTCCGTTCCCATTCTCGGGTCCGTACCGCGGCGCGGGTCGCATCCATCGGAGTGCGGCTGGGCTGTTTTTCATCCAGTCCGCGATATCCGCGTTCGGACACCGACAGTGGGGCGGCTTCCGGTAGACTACTCGTCTCAACACTGATGCCGTCGGGCTCGTCCGACACACAGCCCAGTCTTGAGGACTCCAGGACGTCGGGTGGCTCTGGTGGCCGCCTGTCACGTCGAGCGTTTCAGAGTACCCGACTGTCGGGACTCTCCCGGATCGCTCCTCGACGCCAACACACCTCGATCGGCTTTCCTCTCACCCAGCACTGTTGGGGTCGAACCGGAGCGAGGGACGGATCGAGGTCGGACTTCACCGCGGTCAACGATGACCGCTCTCAGCGCCCTACTGCCCCATCGCACGTCAGCCTATGGGTCTCGAAGCCTCCTGCACCGCCTCCATTGACGGCACCGAACGCACCGGAACGGCGCATCTCGAACTGACCGAGCTGGTCGTTTCGGGCCGCCCTCGCATCCGGATCCCGCTCGACACCGTTGCCAACGCGACCGTTCGTGGGTCGAGGTTGCGGGTTCGCATGCACGACGGCAAGGAGCTCGTCCTCGCATTCGACGACGACGACATCGCCAAGCATTGGCACGAGAAGCTCCTCGCCCCGCCAAAGTCCCGAATGGACAAGCTTGGTGTGGAGCCGGATCACAATGTCCTTCTCCTAGGCGACTTCACCGTTTCTGTGCGCGACGAGCTCACGGCCGCTCTCAAGACCCCTCCGGCAACCCGCCCGATTGGTGCCCGCCGCTACGACGTGGTCATCGTTCTCCTGCGCGAACCGCGCGAGCTCGC
>JBBQCR010000280.1:0-5045 GCA_038318935.1 Phycisphaerales bacterium | reverse complement strand
CTTTGAACGCGTCACGAACAGCGATCCCTTCGAGATCTATCGGGCCCTTCGGGTGGTCAACCCGAGTCCGTATCAGATCTACCTGCAGGCAGCGGGGGTGATTCTCGTCGCGTCGAGTCCGGAGATTCTCTGTCGGGTGCGCGGTGGCGTGGTGACCAACCGCCCGCTTGCGGGAACGCGACCGCGCGGCCGCACGAGCGACGAGGACGCGGCGCTCGAGAGGCAATTGCTCGCAGACGAAAAGGAACGCGCGGAGCACGTGATGCTGGTGGACCTTGCCCGAAACGATCTCGGCCGAGTGTGCGAGACCGGATCGATCGCCATCGAACGGTGCATGGAGGTCGAACGTTACAGTCACGTCATGCACATCAGTTCGACCGTGACCGGACGTCTGCGCGACGGCCTCGACTGCTGGGACGCTCTCCGGGCAACGTTGCCGGTCGGAACGGTGTCGGGCGCCCCGAAGGTGCGGGCAATGCAGATCATCGACGAGCTGGAACCGGTGCGCCGCGGTCCGTACGCGGGTGGAATCGGCGCGGTCGGATACGACGGCGACATGGACATCGCGCTAGCGCTTCGAACGATGGTCATTCCGACCGCGCGCGATGCCGCGCCGTGGACCGTGCACCTGCAGGCAGGCGCCGGTGTGGTTCTTGACAGTGATCCCGCCGCAGAGCATCAGGAGACGCTGAACAAGGCGGCGGCGCTCGGTCGGGCGATCGATCTTGCCGAAGACGCATTCGGTCGCGATGCGAAAGGACGACCACTGCCATGACCAGCGACACGACATCGGGCCTTGCTGCGGAACTCAAGGCGATTCGCAAGATCTATTACAAGCCAGATGGCAGCGTGCTTGTCGAGGCGCTTCGTGGTCTCGACCTTGATGTACCGCGCGGGCAGTACCTGGCGATCATGGGCGCCTCCGGTTCGGGGAAGTCGACCTTGATGAATCTGCTCGGATGCCTCGACAGGCCCACCAGCGGTTCGTATCTCCTCGACGGCATCAACGTCGCGACGATGCCCGACGACGAACTGAGCGGTGTGCGCGGTCGGCGCATCGGGTTCGTCTTTCAGGCGTTCAATCTCATCACCGAGCTGACGATCGTCGAGAATGTCGAGGTCCCGCTCTTCTATCAGCGCATTCCGCGGCAGGAGCGACATGCCCGAGCGATCGCCGAACTTGAGCGGGTCGGCCTTGGTGATCGACTCGGCCACCGCCCCATCGAACTCTCGGGCGGTCAGCAGCAGCGCGTCGCCATCGCCCGCGCTCTGGTCACGAAGCCCGCTGTCCTGATGGCGGACGAGCCGACCGGCAATCTCGATTCCAAGACCGGCGAGTCGATCCTGTCGCTCTTCGAAGAACTGCACATGAGCGGCCTCACGCTCATCATGGTCACGCACGATGATCGCATCGCCCAGCGCTGCGAGCGCGTGGTGCGGCTCAAGGACGGGCTCGTCGAGTACGACCGTGCGGGTGGCGGCGCGCATCGCAAGAGCGGTACGACGCGGACGCCCGCATGAACGCGAGCAATGCCGATGTCCTCCGCGTGGTCGGGATCGATCCCGGTTTGCAGCGCACCGGGTACGGCTGCGTCGAGGTGCCCCGCAGCGGCTGGGACGCGACACTGATCGAGGCAGGGGTCCTGCGGTTGAAGGACGCCACGAGCCTGTCCTTTCGGCTGCGGCAGTTGGAGCTCGATCTGAACGAGGTGCTCGATGAGCTGGCTCCGACAGCGATTGCCGTCGAGTCAGTCTTCACGCATCAGCAGAACCTGCGGACCGCGATTCTCATGGCCCATGCCCGCGGAGTCGTCCTCCTGTGCGCGGAGCGGCGGGGCCTGCTGCTGGTCGAACTGACGCCCGCGACGGTCAAGAAAGCCATGACCGGAAGCGGCAAGGCCAGCAAACAGCAGATGCAGACCGCGGTCGCATCGGAGTTTCGCCTCGCAGCGCCTCCCGAGCCACCGGATGTCGCTGACGCGATCGCGATCGCCCTCGCCGGCGCCCGTCGCGTCCTTGCCAACGAGGAGTGAGCGTCCTCGTCGGAACCTGCGCGAGTCGAATCATCTTCGACGGGGCGAAATCTCTCTCCATTTTCCGTGGCCACTGATAGATCGCGGAGACTCGCTCGCACAGAGGGAGAGCACTCTTGCCCGCTCAGTGCGGGCGGAGCGTCTCCTTTGGAACACAGACCATGCACACACGCCCTCCCAATCGGACGTCGCGTCCGACCGAATCTTCATCAGCCCGCTGGGCTTTCCGGCTCGCCTCCTCGCTCGTTTCCTCGCTCGTCGTTGGCGTGCTGGCCAGCGCGGCCCCGGCTTTCGCGGCCGCGTCTCCGCTTGTCGGACCGTCGGTCGGCAAGGGCGAGCACACGTTCACGACCAAGGGCCCCCGGCTCCGCCCATCCAGCCGGGGCGATCAAGGGGGCATTGCCGGTGCCTGCGAAGGCATCCTGCTCAACCAGAACGCTGACCCGACGACGATCACGCCCTTCAACACCCCGCACTGCCTCACGCAGAATGTCGGCACGCTGGAAAACGGCTATGCACGCTCCTTCGTCGCACCCGGAACGGTGCGAATCGATTGCGTGACCTTTGCGACGGAGTTCAACAGCGGTGGGGCTTGGCCGGTCGAAGTCCGCGTCTACATCGGCGACATCAACGGTCCTTCCAGCGCGCTTACGCAGGTGAAGTGCTGCGACTGGATCGAGATCGACGCCGACTCCGGTGCGGCTCTGCACACCGTGAACCTCTCGGAACCAGCGCCGGTGATTCCGGCTGGCACGCCGTTCATCATTGAAGTGTTCTCGCCGAGTCGCGATCCCGCAGCGGGCGGCGACGGCGGATTCCTCTTCTTCGGATCGAACTCGGCGGGCCAATCCGCGCCGTCGTATGTCCGGGCACTGGGCTGCGACATCCCCAACTTCACCGACGTGGCGCAGCTCGGATTTCCGCAGACAAACATCATCATCGGACCGGTGGTGACACCCGTCGACCTTCCTCCGGCCTGCGGTTCGCCGTCCGCTGGCAGTTGCTTCGTCCCGCACAACGGTCCCAATTGCAATGACGCCAATTGCTGCCAACTGCTGTGCGCCCTCATCGATCCGACCTGCTGCCAGGTCGCGTGGGATCTGATCTGCGTGCAGGAAGCGATGAACTTCGGCGAGTGCACGTTGCAGCCACCGCTGTGCCAAGGCCTGCTCGCCTTCGGCTGCCAGGCAGGTTGCCCCGACAACTTCGCGCCGCCGACCGAACCGGCGACGCCGAGTGCGGCTCTCACGGCAGGACTCAACTGCGGGGCGTTTGGCGATTTCGATCTCAACGTTCCGGATCACTGCATCGCCCACACGTTCACCGGCTGCTGGCCGAGTTGCGGACCGAATTGCCCGCAGCCTGGCTGCGGAACGATCGTCGGCGCGACCCTCGCGGTGCGCATGCGTTCGCTCGGTGGACTTGCCAGCAACGACTCGATCGGTCTCTACGACGGCGGCACGCTGCTGTGGTCTTCCAACATCGGCAACCTCGTCGGCCTGCCGGGCTGGCCGCTCAACAGTGATGTGACGGTTGTTCTGAACCTCGGGCCGAACCCGATTCCCAACACCATTCAGGTGCCAGCTTCCAGCGGGGCGCTCGCATCGCTCTGCGACGGCGAACTCGGACTTCTCGTGCAGGACGACACGCGTGTCGACTTCGCCAAGCTCACCGTCTTCGTCTGCCCGTGCGCGCAGGGAATCCGAATTCCCTTCTCCCGCGACGCCGCCGACGGCTTCACGTCGCCGACGCCGACGACTCCCAGCGCCGCTCTGCTCGCGAAGGTGAACTGCGGTTCAGGCTCGATGCAGCAGTACGACGTGCAGGCGCTTGATCAGTGTTTCGTCGAAACGATCAACGGCCTGCCCTCGTGCATCATGGGCGCAAATCTCACCATCGGAGTTCTGCCGAACTCGCTGTGGTGGACCGACGGCATCGCGCTCGAGGTCATCGACCAATGCGGCAAGAGCTTCAAGTGGAGCAAGTCGCTGACCGCATTGGATGCCCTCGGCGCGTTCTCGCCGCCGCTGGCGACAAATCAGCTTTCAACACTCACGCTCGATCTCGGCAATCTGCCGCCCAGCGCCGACGGCACCCGCTCGGTGCTTTCGGAGATGCTCGACGGCTCGCTCGACATCTATCTGCAGGACGATACGGGTGTCGACTTCGTGTTCCTCGACGTCCTCTCATGTGATTGCAACAACTCCCAGCCCGAGGGTGCCTGCTGTCTGCCACCGGAGGTTCCGGGCGGCGACTACCACTGCGTCTCCCTCACCGAGGCGCAGTGCGAGTGGAACGGCGGGACGTGGTACGGACCCAACACCAACTGCAGCGACTACCTGTGCGGCCCGCCGTGCGCGAGTCCGCCGTGGAGCATGGTCGCCTGGTATCCGCTGGAGCCAACGACTGGCACCATCGCGGACGACATCACCGTGCTTCAGAACAACGGCGTCTTCGGACCGCAGCAATCGGGTGGACCACTCAGTGTGCAGGGCGTGGTCGGCGGTGCGTATCTCTTCAACGGGCAGGGCGATTTCATCAAGGTGCCGCCGTCGCCGTCGCTCGAATTCGGCTGCAAGCCGTTCTCGATCGATCTGTGGGTGAAGCGTGCAGCCCCCGGTCCTGGGGCGGGCTTCGTCAATCTCGTCGGCAACTACGGATTCGCGTCCGGCGGTTGGATCTTCGGCATCGACGAAACGACAGGTTTGCTCGAACTCATCAGCGAGAGCAATTGCCAACGCTGCATCGCGCTCTCCGTCGGAACCGTTCCGGTCGGCGTGTGGACGCATGTTGCGATCTCGGTGTCGGGATGCGATTGCTCGCAGCCTTGCTTCACCGCCGCAAACCGAAACGTCACCTTCTACATCGATGGTGCTGCGGCGGGCGTCGGAAGCGCGTGCTGCAATCTCACCAATCAGCCGGGGCAAGCTCCGGTGGTCATCGGCGGGGGCGTGTGGATCGCCAACTCCTTCCACGGAGCGATGGACGAGATTGAAATCTTCTGTCGCGAGG
>JBBQCR010000279.1:0-5053 GCA_038318935.1 Phycisphaerales bacterium | reverse complement strand
CTCCAGCGCCTGTTCGGCTTCGTCGATTGCGTTCTGAATCTTGTCCGCTTCGGTCTCTTCAATCTTCGGGGGAACGATGCGATCAATTGAAATGACCGTTCGCAGTGAGACGAGATTCCGCGCGTCCTCAAACGGGTCCTTGCCGTTCTCCTGACCGACCGCAGTCACGGTTGCGCGAACTGCCCACGGCAGGCCGTAGAGATCGGAATCCCAATCTGGGTACCACGACTCACCGTCGTATGCCTCAAGTTGGACCGCGACGATGCCATCCACGAGCGGCGTTGAAACTCCGCCGCCATCGGGGGTGCGATCGGGAACCGGGTCTCGCCGCTGCCACAACGCCGAACCCAGTTCGTCGTCGGCGATCCGGTACTGCGTCTCGTACTCGTTGCCCTCACCCTGATACTTGTTGCCGATGCGGGCTGCACCGAGGCGATTGCTGAAAAGCAGTAGTTCGTCACGGTCGAGTTCGCCGACCCGGGACATCGAAGCACTGTCGGTGATGAGGAGCCGGGTATTGAACAAGTCGTCGGAACGCATCACCGACGCGACGTCGCGGCGGATCGCGTCGAGCGCGGTCGTGGCCCGCATGTGCGCGTCCAGACGCCGAAGGGTCACTTGGCGACCCTTGCCGATCTGTGAGAGTGAGACCGTCAGTGCTCCCACCACGATCACCGCGACCGTGCCGGCGATGACCAGTTCAACGAGCGTGAAGCCCGCGTGCACGTGGCGACGCCGATGCGCCGACGTCGTCAGGTCGCGTTGCAGGATGCGGGGTTTAGCTTGCATTCTCAGCCTCCTCTTGTTGGCGATATCGCTCTTCGCGATCCAGCGGTTCGGGCGGGGATCGCTCGGGATCCGGTTCTTCGCCGCTCTTGCCGGCGATCAGAGTCTCGACTGTCCAGGATTCTTGCTTCGCGACATGGGTCACAATCACCGCGACCTTGTAGGGCACGCCGGATCCGCCGCTCTCAATCTCGATGCGGAACTCGAAGTCGCCAAACGGGGCGTCGCACGCCCCGGACATTGGATGGATGTTCGGGAAGTCCTTGGGGCCGTCAGCGAGCACCATGGATAACTGTTCGTCGATGAGCGCAGCAGCGACCGTCTCACGTTCGCCGCGTTGGTGCATGTTCATCGAGCGAGCGCCAATCGAGAGGATGGCGGTCAGTCCGATGGCCAGAAGGATGCCACCGATGATGACATCGATCAACGCGAAGCCGCGTTGTCGCGAGCGAGGCGACGTGTGGGCGCGACTCACCACGCGACACGCTCCTGACCTTCGGCATCGAGATCAATGGGTTGCCTCACAGCGATCGGATGCTCGTCGTCGACGCGAATCGTGGCGATGGAGTAGGGCTCGACCGACACCGTGGTGAGTCGCTGCCCGCTGTCGCGGAGCGTGATCGAGAAACGCGGTCGACTGCGATCGGGGTTGGTCTGGACGAACCAGTTGTTCACGTCCTGCCGTTCTCCGTCGATCGCAACCTCGATGATCTCGACCGAATCGGGCAGCCGAGCTGGCATGCTCAGACGATCTTCGCGCCAGAGCGGACCTTGTTCGGGATCGTTCGGATCGGTATCGCGAACCCAGAGCGTGAGGAACTTGGACTCTGGATTCCGAGAGATGCCCACCTGCTGACTTCCAATCGAGCTGCGGAACGCCCACATGCGCATCAGGTCTTGGATGCGATCTCCGGCGAGCACTCCTTCTCCCCGTCGAACCGATCCGAAACGGGGGGCGATGAATGCCGCCAGCACCGCGATGATCGCGATTGCGACGATGACTTCGATCAGCGTGAAGCCGTTCCCGTGCCGGTCAAGGCGCGGGTGTCGGGTTCTCACGGATCGGAGAGGAGTCGCCATGATCGGACCGGGCGGGAGACATGATGCAGAGAACGAACGCGGCTCGTAGGGAGTCGACGGAGTTAGTTATGGACGATGTCCAGGTTGTCGCCTTCGCCACCGGGCTGTCCGTCCGCACCGTAGGACATGACGTCGAAGTCGCGACCTTCACCGGGAACTCGCAAAACGAACGGGTTGCCCCACGGGTCCTTGAGGGCGCCCTTCTCAAGCAATGGGTCAACTCCGTCGGTGAGCATGGTCAGCTCAAAGTCGGCTGGAAGGGAGGCGAGTCCGTTCTGAGTCATGTAGATCTTGATCTGCGTCGCGATGGTGGTGGCGTCGCTCTTCGCGCGGGCGGCGTTGGCCTTGAAGACCTGGCGCCAGACGCGCGGAACGACGACTGCGGCCAAGATCGCGACGATCGTGACTGCCACGAGCACTTCGAGGAGGCTGAAGCCACGGCGGCGGTTCAAGCCGTAGCGTTCACGTTGTATGCGGGTCTGAAGGGTGGTCCGTGCGAGCATGTTTGATTTCCAGATGCAGGTCGGTGAGGAGAGCCGACTGTCGTGCGACCAACGCGAGGGAGAGCGTCGCGTTGCGTCAGCCGCCTACAGCGTTCTGCAATTCGAGGAGTGGGAGGAGAATCGCGAGAAGAACGAACGCCGCAACCACCGCCATCACCACGAGGAGGACTGGAGGGAGCGACTTGGTGAAGAGCTTGATCGAGTTGCTGACCTGTCGGTCAAACGCCGTGGCGGCGTGCAACAGCATGGTTTCCAAGCGCCCTGATCGTTCACCGATGTTGACGATCTGGATCAGGAGCGGCGGAAAATGCCCGGAACGCTCGAGTGGGTCCGCCAGGGACTGTCCCGTGGTCACCTTGTCCTGGACCTGATCGATCGCCTTCATCAGCACCGTGTTTCCGAGGGTGTCGCGGACGATCCGGAGCGCCCCGAGGATTGGCATTCCCGCGGACACCAGTGTGCCGAGCGTTCGGGTGAAGCGGGCGACTGCAACGTCGCGCAACACCTTCCCCAAGAGTGGCGTGCGGAGCAGGGCACCGTCGAACTTCAGCCGGTTCTCGGGCTGAGCGATCCAAGTCCGCCAAAGCCAGACGACCGCGACGACTGCAGCGATGATCAGCAGCCACCACGAGCGGATGAGGTTGGCGATGCCCAGCAACACCATCGTGGGCCACGGAAGCTCGCGACCTTGGGCGAGAATCGGTTCCATGATGCGCGGCAGAACGAAGGTGATCAGAATGGCGCTCGATACAACGATGAGGGCAGCGACGATGAGTGGGTAGACCGTGGCGCCAAGCAGTTCGCGACGCAATTCGACCGATCGCTCAAGCAGGTCGGCGAGTTGGTGCAGGATTTCCGCCATGCGTCCGCTGGCGTCTGCGGCCCGCATCATGCCGACGATCATGTCGTCGAACGGCGGACCGTAGTCGCGAGCCGCGATGTGCAGGGGCTGTCCTGCTTCGACGCGTTCGATGATGAAGTCGAGGATTGCGGGAAGGGCCTCGCCGTCGGCCTGCCGGCGGACGGTCTTGAGGGCTTGGAGCAACGGCAGACCGGCTTCCAGCGCCGTCGCCAACTCGCGCACGAGGTTGGCGGTGTCCGACCGCGCGAGCCCCGGGCGCGCGGCCCGGCCGAAAAGTCGGCCGCGTGCGCCACGACGCGTTTGATTGCCCGCAGCCTCGTCCTCGCTCACGGTCATGTCCGACTCGCCGATTTCCAACGACACCGGCGTCTCGCCACGGCCCTGGAGTTGCCGCATCGCGGACGTTCGATCGGCTGCGGAAATGACCCCCGCAATCAGGGCACCACTGGCATCGAAAGCTTGATAGCGGAAGGATGGCATCTGGAGAACGGCTCGTCGAGGGGGTCGATCAGATCACGGCGTCTTCGACGTCCTGCGTCGCGCGAAGCACCTCTTCCGGCGTCGTGATGCCGGCGGCGGCCTTGAGCATGCCGTCATCACGCATGGTGATGAAGTCCTGTTCCAGCAGACTACGCAGTTCCATGAGCGAGCGGTTCGCCCCGATCGCGGCCCGAAGCGGCGCCGTGATGCGGACCAGTTCAAAGAAGCCGAGTCGTCCCTTGAAACCTGATCCCTTGCACTTGTCGCAGCCGGTACCGCGGGTCTGCCTGCCGCCGAGCATCTCCCGTTCCTTGGGGGCGAGGCGGCTATCGACGTCTTCGGGAAGCGGGACGCTGGTCTTGCAGTTGGTGCACACACGTCGGCCGAGACGTTGCGCGAGCAGGCCTTCAAGCACGCTTGCGACCAGATACGGTTCCGCGCCCATGTCGATCATTCGACCGACCGACGAGATCGCGTCGTTGGTGTGCAGGGTCGAGAAGATGAGGTGGCCCGTGAGTGCGGATCGGATCGCGATGTCGACTGTTTCGGCGTCGCGAATCTCGCCGACGAAGATGATGTCGGGGTCCTGACGCAGGATTGAGCGAAGACCAGTGGCGAAGGTGAGTCCGCGCTTCGGATTGACCGGAATCTGATTGATGCCCGCGAGTTCGTACTCGACGGGATCCTCGATCGTGATGATCTTCTTGCGAGGGTCGTAGAGCTTCGAAAGCGCCGCGTAGAGCGACGTCGTCTTGCCCGAGCCGGTCGGTCCTGTGACGAGGACCAAGCCGTGTGGCTTGGTGATCATCTTGTCGATGATCAGCCGGTGCTTCTCGCTCATTCCCAAGTGAACAAGATCAAGCGGAAGCGAACTCTTGTCGAGAATACGCATGACCACGGACTCGCCGTACAGCGTCGGTACAGTCGACACGCGGATGTCGACCTTGCGGCTCTCGAATCGCAGTGTGATGTGTCCGTCCTGCGGGACGTATCGCTCGGCGATGTTCATGCCGGCCATGATCTTCACGCGGCCGATGAGCGCGGGTTGAAGATGCTTCGGCGGTGGCTGCTGTTCAATCAGAACACCGTCGATGCGGTACTTCACTTTGAGCTCACGCTCGAACGGCTCGATGTGCACGTCCGAGGTGCGGCTCTGGATCGCCTCAAGCAGAAGCAGGTTCACCAGGTTGATGAGCGTCGGCTGCTCCGCCATCCGGTGGACGTCGTCCGCCTCGATGGCGTCGAGATTGTGCTCAAGGTCGTCGCGGTTCAGTTCCGAGTCGTCGGCCAGACTCGCGGCCATTCGAGCCGCGGTTGTGCCGTAGTGTTCGCGCATCATTTC
>JBBQCR010000278.1:0-5066 GCA_038318935.1 Phycisphaerales bacterium | reverse complement strand
CCGAGCCCGCTCGCGGTGTCGTTCTTCAGCACATAGTGCATCGGAATGTTCAACTGCTGCTTCGCCGGATCAAGCATGCCGAACCCGGCGAGATCCGCGGTGTACGTTTTTCGCACTGGCACTTTATCGAAACGAGCCGCGAGCATCTTGCGAGTCTCGTTGCTTCCAATCGGTCGCTCGAGCCGCTCACCGAAACCCATCGACATGCCGCTCTCGCCGAAGTTCTCCGGAGTGCGGTTGTGCAGTTGGACATATTGCCAGAGCGTCAGCGTCTTCTCGTCCTTGGCAGTTTCGGCGCGGTACTCGTAGCTCTTGTCCACACCCGAGATCACGTAGCTGATGCGAACCTTCGCGGGGCCAGCACTCGGAGCGGCAACCTGCCAGGTGAGGGCGCTCTCGCCGGGCGGGTACGAGACGCTGAGGACCTTGATGTTCTCGGGATCGGTGAGACTGCGGAACTGGATGGTGTTGCGGTCGATCGCGGTGTTGGCCCAGGCGAATACGACCTCGTTCCCGCCTTGTGCCAGCGGCACCGTGCGTTCCTCTTCGACGAGCGTGATGCCCAGTCGCTCTAGCCGAATTTCCACACGTTCGCGTTGAGGCAAGGCAATGAGTTTGACGCCGCCGAGCGCTGAAGGGGCGAGAAGAAGCGCGGCGACGGCAACGAACGCGGGCATGCGAAGCATCAGGTGGACTCCGAGAGAAGGACAGGAGCGCGGAGAGTGGCGACCGGGCATCCGCGCGTTGGCGTGGACGGCCCTCCATGGCCGACGATTGCGACGCGCGGACAGTACCCGATGCGGAATTGTGGGTCAGAGAACTCCGAGGAACCTGGCCCACGCCCCACGCAATTCTGCCGTTGACGCGGCGCGCGATCGCGGTTGATCCGTCGCTGCACGCAGCAGCCCGCGGTTCGCCGACCAGGCGATCAGCGCTCGGGTGCCATGCAACGGATCGTCGAGGTCGAACTCGGCCGACGGGAGGCCCGCGTCGAGCACCCCCCGCTCCGCAAGGATTGGAACACCTGCGGCCTGCGCCCAGAGTCCCGGAAGCGGCGACAACGGAATGGGCTGACGGAGCGCTGCACCAAACATCCGAAAGCGTGGGTCAGCAGCAGCGGCACCGGCGGTTGCCAGACCGTCGCCCAGCACCAGAGCGACATCGAGACCAGCGACGGTCTCCCACGGACGGGCCATCGCCTCGTCGCCAACCATCAGGCGGTCGAGCGCAAGTTCCTGCAGCCACGGGGCGGTCATCCCGAATCGGGCCGTCGCGGGGTGGACGATCAGTCGGATGTCGACACCTCGCACGGCCGCAATGCCCACGATTTCAGCGGCTCGTCGCGCGTCCAGTCGCGAGGGTGGATCTCCGAGCAACCCGACCACCATCGTTTCGTCGCCAGCGTTCCATCGGGCTCGGAGGGTAGCGCGGTCCCCCGCGAGTCGAGTGGCGTCGACAAAGGGCGGCGGATTGTCAGAACGCACACAACGAGCCTCGCCCGCACCAAGGACCGGCGTCCCCCACCATGCAACGACACGGGAAGGATGCGCGGCAAGGGCACGGCGAAGCGAGCGCCGGGCAAGGGCCGGGCTTCGTAGCGGCGGACAGAACGAACCGACGACGCTGAGTCCCAACGCCGCTGCCAGTCGCTCGCCCGAGCGAGGTCCGACGATGAACGCCGAGTGCTCTCCTGCGACAAGGCGAGCGACATCCGCCGCCTGAGCGATCATCGTCGCGCCGTCCTGATCGGAGGCGTCCAGAACGTGCACGATGTCGACGACCGTCGAGAGTCCAGGCATCAGAGACGGTCCCTCACGACGTCAGCGCGTGCCGAGCTTCTCACCAAGATTGACGCGCTCGTGCTCGTAAAAGAGGAGCCCGATCTGCAGGCCCAACTCCATGCACAGCTTGTCCTCCACGGCGCGACGTCTGGCTGCGGTGCTGATCTGGTCCTGATCGACCTCGCGAAGCTTCGCGGTGACCTGATACCCAGGACCGTCGTCGGTCGGAAACGAACGTCCGTTGTTCACCGCATCGATCACCTTCACGTACGCAGTCGCGGTCGGAGTTGCTCCGGCACCGGCCAACGAACCATCGCCACTCAGACTGAATCCACTGAGTTGCACGTAGATGACCTGCTGGCACTCCAACTGTCGTCCGATGGCGGCGATCGAGAGAGGTTTCGCGCCGTCTTCTCGCTGCCGGGTCAGGACAATCGCGTCGGCGGGACGGACCGCTGACGGAACCAGCTTCTCGGTCATGATGTCACCAGACACCTTGTCGCCAATCGTCGCCCGCATGCCGGTGCGCGGCAAGACGTTCTGTCGGTCGTCGACAAACACCACGCTGCGAACCTGATCCAGGTTGTGCACGGCGTCGATCTTCCCGGCGCCGAAAATCGCGTAGGAGGCGGGCGCCGCGTAGTTGCATCCGGCAATGATCAGCGAAACGGTCATGCCTGCGGTCAGAACGGCAAGAACGCCACACGCGTGAGCACGCGTGCGAACGCCACACGCGTGGACACGCGTGCGACCGCTGCTGCGGCGATGGTGGGAGGCGGAACGGAGCTGTGTCCTCATGTCTTCTTCACGTCCGGGTACTTGTCTTCGATGTGCGTGAAGAAGAGCCAAGCGGCCTTCTGCACGAACTTGGTGAGAAGGCCGGTTTGGATCGCCTGTGCCGAGGCGCTCTCGCGACCGATGCCCTCCTGATTCGGGAAGCTGACGCGAATGTCGAAGGTGTAGGCGAACGCGTCGGGATCGAGACCATCGCGTTCGACGATGCCGACGTTCGCCGCGGCGACGCCCTCCCACAGGTACTGGTTGCCCGGCGGATTGAGCCGGAACTCATAGATGTCGATGACGACGACGCGATCGACACCGAGCTCTTCGGCGATCTGACCGTAGGGCAACGTCGTCCAGGCCGGAGTCTGGTACTGCCACTGAACAACCGTCGCTGGCGCGAGGATCGAGACGCCCTTCACGTTTGTCTGGATGCGAAACGCGACGTTGCCCGCGACGTCCAACATCACATTGGGGAACTCGTAGAACGTCGAAGCATCCGCGTGCACAACTACAGCGCAGGTCGAGTTCTCCAAGCCCTCGTACTGGGCCAGCACTTCGATCTTCTTGTTCCGTTCGATCTCGTTGCCAACGGCGCCGACCAGGTTCATGACCGCGCAGCCACTGATGAGCATCGCGCCACTGGCGGCCAGACCGATCGTCATGCTTCGCACCGAGAATCCAAAGCCGCGTGAGCGGCGGCGCGACATCGATCTCCGGGTCATGGTGTTTCCGATGTTCCAGGTGCTCGGCATCGTCATGGAAGAAATCCTCGAACAACCGCGATCTTGTAGAGCCACGCGGTCATGGCAAACGCAAGGATGCACCAACCGATCCGCGGCGTGACCGCCCGCACCAGGTGTCCGCCGACGGCGGAGCCGGTCATCGCGACGAAGCCGGCGACGACGGCGGTCGCTGCCGTTGCGATCGCCAGCAGGCATCCGAAGGGCTGGGCCCGAAACGAAGCGAGCAGGTCCCCGTCGGCGGCCGCGGCGAATGCCGTGGTCATTCCGCAGGTCGGGCATGGTACCCCAGCCGAGGTCATCCAACCGCACGCCGGAAGGCCGAGTTGGTGGTGGGTCCCGATGCCTGATGCGCTTGGAGTGAGCCAGGCCGCCACCGCCAGTAGCGCCAGAGACGCGATCGCCACGAGCAAAGCGGCGGCGCGCCGCCCGCGCAGTTCCAGAGCCGCAACGCCCGCGCCGACGCGCGGAGGACGGGAGCGAGCCGTGGTCGGGGACGCAGAAGAAGGAGGAGGCGTGACAACGCCACCCGAATCAGACGGCAACAGCATCGTGTGGAGGCTACCGGACCGGCTGCCTGGGGACAATACGAAGGTGTTCATTTCAGGGGCAGCTCCCTCGCAGGCGCATTCAACCGCCTTCGCGGGCCTACCCAAGCACGAAGCCGTCCGTTGAAGGGGCGGGGCGAAGGGCGAGGCCATGGGGCGGAAATCGTGCTGGCACCGACCCCCGATTCGCGTCAGAGTGTCAATCTCGGGATCATCTCCAGCAGAGAACTGGTCCATCAAGCGTGGACCACCAACTCGGCGCCCTCACGATCGCGGCGCGGGGCTCCTTCGACCGAAGCGACCGTCGAACGTTGACCTCTTCGCGACTCGTCGATGACGCTGCTCGGTTCTGCCTTCAGTTTCTTGTCGCATGAGCCTCCCTCCCATCGAGCCCGATTCAGGCGAGATCACCCGGCTTCTCTCTGCCGCTGGCGGGGGCGATTCCGACGCGATGGGTCGGTTGCTGCCGTTGGTGTACGAATTCCTCCGTGAGCAAGCCGAACGATCGCTGCGCCGCGAAAGGAACGACCACACGCTGCAGCCCACCGCGCTTGTGCACGAAGCGTGGCTGCGACTCGCCGACGAACGAGACGCTCGCTTTCACGACCGAGGGCACTTCCTCGCCGTGGCCGGCATGGTCATGCGACGGATTCTCGTCGACCACGCGCGAAGCCGGTCGCGCCTCAAGCGCGGCGGCGGAGGTCGCACCGTCGAGTTGGACGAGGCGCTGCTGATCGGTGCCAAGCCGTCCACAGACCTCGTCGCACTCGACGAAGCCCTTGAACTACTCGGAAAGACTGACGTCCGGCTTGTGCGCATCGTCGAGATGCGCTTCTTCGCCGGACTTTCAGTGGACGAAACCGCGAGTGCTCTCGGCGTCGGCAGCGCGACGGTCAAGCGCGATTGGGCGCTGGCCCGGGCGTGGCTGAAGCGCGAACTCATGGCGGGAGACTGACTGGTGGTCGCTCATGAGCGCGAACGATGGGAGCGCACCCGCACGCTCTTTGGCCTGTTGATCGAACGGCGCCCCGCTGAACGCATGGCCCTCTTGGCGGACGAACCGGACGAACACATTCGCCGAGACGTCGCGTCGCTGCTTGAGGCCTCCGCGGACGACACGTTCTTGAGCGAAGTCAATCGTCCACCTCTGTCGCTCGATGCGATGGATCCCTTGGTCGGTGCAAGCATCGGCGGCTACACGCTGGTGCGACGGA
>JBBQCR010000277.1:0-5084 GCA_038318935.1 Phycisphaerales bacterium | reverse complement strand
CCCGCACCGCCATCGAATGGACCCGCAAACGTCTCACCCGCGAACACATGAATCTCATCAAGCCGATGCGTGCGGTGTACGACCACTCTCCGTACGTGATGTGCGTCCATGACACCCCTGTGCCTCCGTCGACAACTGCGTACGTCGGAGATCACGGCACTGCGGCGATGGCCTTCCGCGGCGTCGATGCCCGGGTGTGTCTGGTCGGGCACACCCATGTGCCGATCGCGTTCCACACCGAAAGTAGCCGCTGCGAAGATCGCCTCACCGCTGGCGATGTGAACGCAACGATCCTGCACGAGGCCGAGCCGTACTCACTGGACGGGTCGGGCCGTCACATCCTCAATCCAGGTTCCGTCGGGCAGCCTCGCGATGGCGATCCTCGAGCGAGCTTCGGCCTTCTCGACATGAAGGTCGGCACGTTCGAATTGGTGCGGGTCACCTACGACGTGGAAGAGGCGCAGCGACAGATGCGTCGGGCGGGACTTCCGGACCTGCTCGCTCACCGACTGGCCGTCGGGGCGTGACGATCGAGGCCGGCGAATCGCGATCGTTATAGCGCTCCGTAGCGCCCTTCGGGCGCACACTCGCTCTGAAGAATCCGACATGCTGCGACGCGGCGAGTTGTGGCGTGCCGTAGCGCCCTCCGGGCGCACACTCGCTCTGAAGAATCCGACGTACGGCGACGCGGCGAGTTATAGCGCTCCGTAGCGCCCTCCGGGCGCACACTCGCTTTGAAGAATCCGACGTACGGCGACGCGATTGAGCGCGGGAGTCAGTCACACTCCGGTCAGCCGTTGCGTGCGTTGAACTCGCGCATGAACTGAGCGAGCACCACGCACCCTTCGCGGGGAAACGCGCTGTAGATCGAAGCCCGAATGCCTCCGGCGTCCTTGTGACCCTTGAGACCGTCAAGGCCAGCAGCGGTCGCTTCCTTCGCGAAACGCTGATTCAAGTCGTCGGAGGGAAGGCGGAAGCTCACGTTCATGTGCGAGCGCGAGTCCTTTCGGGCCAGACCCGTGTAGAAGCCGCCCGACCGATCGATCACGTCGTACAGCAGGGCAGCCTTGTCGGCGTTCAGCTTTTCGAGCCCGGCGGTTCCGCCAGCGCGGGCGATCCACTTGAACATGAGCCCCATCAGGTAGATCCCAAACGCCGGCGGGGTGTTCGGACGCGACTCGCCCGCGACGTACTCGCGGTAGTCGAACATGCTTGGCAGCCCGGTGCGGGCCTTGGCGAGGAAGTCCTTGCGAAGAATCACCAGCACCATGCCCGAGGGGCCGAGGGTCTTCTGGCCGCTCGCGTAGATCATCGCGTGCTTCCCGAGATCGTGGGGGCGGGCGAACATCTCGCTGGAAGCGTCGCAGATGAGCGGCGCGGACGTCACCGGCGTGGTCGCGTAGCGCGTGCCGTAGACGGTGTTGTTCGAGCAGTAGTGGAAGTACGCGGCATTGGGCGTCAGCGAGAGCTCGCTCGCGTCGGGGACATGGTCGTACTTGGTTTTCTTGCCTTCGAAGGCGACGTGGACCTTGCCGATCAGCGTCGGATCGAATCGCTGAGCGTCGGCGATCGCCTTGGAAGTCCACACGCCCGTATCGGGGTAGTCCGCGATCCGACCGACCGGCAGCCAGTTCAGCGGAATCATCGCGAACTGCATGGTCGCGCCGCCGGGCAGGAAGACGACCTCGTAGTCGTTCGACCACTGTTTTCCGAAGAGTGCCTTGCAGTCGGCGAACGCTTCGGCCAGCACCGCATCAAACGTCGGCATGCGATGGCTGTGCTCCAGCATGCCGATGCCGGTGCCGCGGATGTCCCAGACATCCTGCTGGACCTGCTTCAGCACCTCCTCCGGAAGGCACGCCGGGCCAGCGGAGAAGTTGAAGAGACGACCCGAAGCGAGGCGGGTCACGGGAGTCGACAGCGGGCTGGAGGCGGTAGCGGGAGTCATCGCGAAGCTCGGCACGGAGGAAGGAGACGCAGTGGGGAGGAAGACGTGAAGCGTAGCCGATGGAACGCGCCGGGCGAAGGGTCGATTCGCTAAGGAGTCGTGACCCAACATCCCGGCTCGCGCCGGTACCATCGTGGTGGAATCGAGACCGACGCCCCCCGCGCCCTCCATGACCGATGTATCACCCGCCAACGGAGACAGCCCCAAGGAAGCGGCACCGCCTCCGCTGGACGAGTCTCGCTTTTGGGCCATGATCGAGAGGGCGTGGAAGAAAGTGGGCGGTGCCATCAAGGCCCGGGGCAGGCTCATCGAGGACGAGTTCACCGAAGAGGATCTGGTGTGCGTGCTCGACGCGATGGACAATTTCATCCCGGCACTGCGCGGACAGATGTACGTCCTGTCGCCGGAGGAACTGCTGGCCTTTGACCGGATTCTCGAACGCAAGTTGAGCGATCTCGACCGGCCCGATCTGTACGAACGAGTTGACGGAACCGACGAGGGCTTCCTGGCGGTCCGTGGCTTCATCGTCGCTTCGGGACAGGCGTGCTACGACGCGGTTCGCGCCAATCCCTACCTCGCCGTCCCCGAGTTGGAGTGCGAGGAACTTCCGTTCATGGTGCGAAAGCTCTACGAGCGGCAGTTCGGCAAGATGCCGCGCTCCGAGATCTCCCGCGAATCGCGAAGGAACCCGGAACACTGGCCACCCGTTGGCTGAGTGTGAACGGAGCGGGGCTGGGCCGCATACCTTCGGTGTGTGACACGTCCGTGGCCTGTGCGGGTCGTGAGGATTCTGCGATCTTCCGTGGCCGAGAATCGCTCGCTTCGCCGCTCGGAACTCCATCGGCTGGCAGCGCAATCCGATGCTCTTCCCGATGGATCGGCGGCGCTCTACCGATGGATCGATGGCAACCGTGCTGGCCCGCCTGGTGCGACTCTTGGCGATCCTCTGCCTCTCGGCGGGGGTTGCGGTAGTCGCACACGCGTGCGTGTGGGCGATGCTGTCGTTCACCGAAGTGCGGGAGCACGGTCTCGTTGCCGTCACACATCCTGAACGGGTGGTTGAAATGGCCGCGAGGTCGCCGGCATCCAGCACCGACGAGGCGGTCGGCACGATCGTCTCAGTGAAGGCCGCCTCGAATGCGACACACGATGCGGTGATCAATGAGGCTGACGAACCGTTGTCGGATGCTGACGCGGCCGCTGCGTTTCACTCTTCCTCCACCGCCGATTCGTGGCTTGGATTCATCGCCGGTGCGGCGACGGTCGTCGGAGTGGCAACGCTGGCGCTGCTGCCGATCGTTCTCTTCGTGGCGTTCGTGACCGCACTCGTGCGAGCTCCCCGCGCCGCGGGCCCGAGCATGGGAGGCGTGCTGTGGTCGATCGGACTTCTCGCGCTCGTCCTGCCATGGGCTTCGATCTGGCCGCAGATCCCGTGGTCCGGTCTCTTCCTTCCGTATGGTTCGCTGGTGGCGCAGGTGAATGCGATCCATGACGCGGGCGGTCCCTTTGCATTCGGTCCTCTCGTGGCGCACGTCATCGTTCCCGCGCTAACCATCGCCGTCCTCGTCGGTATCGCGTGGCGGTGCGGCGAGCCGTTGCACGCGGAACTGCTCACCGCCGAGGCGTTGAACGTCGACTCATCGCTCGAACTCGACGCATCACAGGCCGCCGCGCGGGGAGCAGGCGTCCCCGCGGGCCGCGCTGCGGCGGGGCTCTCGATGGCTACCGGCAGTCCTGTTCGTGATGGCGGCATGACCAGCGATCGCGCGAGCGACGCTCCTTCCGATGCGGAACGCCCGCGACGGCTCATCTGAGCGTCGACATCAGTTCCAACCGATGGCGTAGAAGATGGCGGTGAAGAGAAGATCGGCGAGCACCACGCTGATCACCGTCTGCACCACCGTATCGGTCGTCGCCTTGCCGACGCCCGCGGCGCCGCCGCGCACCGCAAGTCCGTTGCGGCACGCGATGAGGCCAAGGAGCAGTCCGAACACGCCGGCCTTCAGAAGTCCCGTGATGAAGTCCGCAGACTTGAGCTGATCGAGCGTGTTGCTGACGTACACCTCGTACGCGATGCCGAGCCCGTAGACACCCATGAATCCACCAGCGATGACCGCCGTCAGGTCAGAGATCACCGAGAGAAGTACCAGGCTTCCGGTCGCCGCAAGAACCCGCGGCACCACCAGGAATCGCACGGGGTTGAGGGCCATCGCTTCGAGGGCTTCGATCTCTTCGCCGACCACCATCGTGCCGAGTTCCGCGGCGATCGAGGCGCCAGCGAAACCGGTGAGGACGATGGCGGCGATGAGCGGGCCAAGTTCGCGGAAGACCGCGACCGCCACGAGGTTCGCGACTTTGTCAGTCTGGTTGAATTGAGCGAGACTCGGCGCGGTCTGCAGGGCCAAGATGATGCCGATCGAGCCCGAGACGAGCATGACGATGGGCACGCTGCGCACGCCGACCCGAACGACCTGCACCACCAAGGCGTCGGAGCCGAAGCGGACGCTGCGGCGCACGAGCGAGCGGAAGAGCCACGAGAGAATGTCGAAGCCAAGCCACGCGAGGCTGCCCGCGAACTCGAAGGTCGAGACGACAATCTCGCCGATCGCTGCGATCGGCTTGAGTGCCGTGGACACCGACGAAGACTCATCACTCATCGCGCGTTCACTTGCTCTTGGCGTCCTCGACGCTGGCGACGATGTCGAACACAGTCTCAAGTCGGGAGATCGCGAAGATCGACTTCACCTTGGGTTGAAGCGAACAGAGCACCAATTTGCAGCCAGCCGTCTTGCAGCGCTGCAGTGCCTCGACGAGGGTCGCGACGCCCGAGCTGTCCATGTAGCCAACGCCGAGAAGATCGAGAATGAGTCGCCTCGGCAGGGCGTCGATCTCCTCGCGCAGACGGAGGCGTAGATCTGGCGAGCGTGCGAGATCGATCTCACCCATCGGGCGCAGGATCATGCCGTTGGGGAAGGTCTCGCTGAGAATCTGGAGCGTGGGGCGGGCCATGTGATCGTTCGCCAAGCAGTCAACTGGAAGGGGCGGAGGGGGAAGAAGGGGACGAGCCGTCGGACGATCGATGTTCGCGTCGCGGGATCTCTTTCGGACTGGAACTCAAGGGTAACTCAAGCGTGAC
>JBBQCR010000276.1:0-5132 GCA_038318935.1 Phycisphaerales bacterium | reverse complement strand
CGCCTGCCCGAAGCCGACGCGGCCTACGAGGCGGAAGTGTTCCGCGCCAAGGTCTACGTCGCGATCCGTGCTTCCGAGAGCGAGAGCGAGTTCCTCCCGTTCCAGGTGTACCGCATGCGAATCTTCGACGGACTCAGCGGCAAGCAGGTGGCCGAGAACCTCGGCGTGAGCGAGCCGACAGTCAGTCGGCACCTGACGAAGGTGCGCGGACTGCTGCGGAAGCGGCTCGCCGATTCGATTGCGACCTATTCATTTACGCCCGAGGAATTGGCGGAGGCCGATCGGGCTGGGTTGGGAGGCGATGACGCGCTCTTTGACGACGCGCTCGCCGACATCTATCACGCGCAGTCGCGGTTGCTGCGTGAAGATCTCTTGCGTTGACCGCCCTCGCACTCCCCATCGCGTGACTCGCATCACCGACGGAGGGATGACATGAACCCACAGGACATCACGATCATTCTTGCAATCGTCCTCGGCGGAGCCGTCGCGCTCGGTTTGGCGGTTGCCGTACTGGTGGTGGCCGTGAAGGTGACCGGCGGCGTCATTTCGGCGATCGGCTGGGTAGTCAAGCAGATCGCGTGCTTCATCGGCGGCGTGGTCAGCGACCTCGTTCGGTTCGTCGGTGCAGTCGTCACGGCGGTTGTCGCGATTCCATTCGCCACATGCAACGTGGTACTGGGGCGTTGGGAAGCGGCGGGGAAGTGGGGGCGTGCGCTCAAGCGCGAGACGCTTCTGGCCGGGTATTCAATCTGGTCCGCCATCGTGCGCCGACCGCTGAAGCTGGTGTGCCTCGGTGGACTCATCGAAGGAGTGGAATCGCGACTGCCGCAGAACGATGCGATGCGCAGCAACGAAGTCGCCACCGCGATGGAACGCGACTTCGATCGCGATCGTGGCAGCGAAGGTCCGATGCCGCGACGGAGCGATCCGGCGAGCTTCGAGGGCTACACCATCGAAGGCACGCTGCGACCCGGCGGCTCGGGAGCGAAGCTCTACATCGCGACACCCGACGCGCAGCGCCGTCGACGCATGCCGAGCACGATCGATAAGGTGGTCATCAAGAGCTTCACGCTCGAAGAGGGTTCTTCGCTTCCGCAGATCGTCCGCGAATCGCGAGCCTTGGACGCAGCACGCAGCCTGGGGTTGGTGCTCGATCACGGGCTCGACGCGGGGCGATTCTGGTACGCGATGCCGTTCCATCCGGGCGAGAACCTGAATGAGATGACGCGACTGTTGCACGCTCGCTCGGGTCCGCAAGGCATCGAGGGCGATGATCTTCGCGCGGCGATCGGATTCGGACAGGATCTCGTCGCGACGCTCGTGCGCTATCACCAAGGTGGACTGTGGCACAAGGACGTCAAGCCAGACAACATCATGGTGCACGACGGTCGTGCTCATCTTGTCGACCTCGGACTCGTGACACCGCTCCGCTCGGCGATGACGCTGACGACGCACGGCACCGAGTACTTTCGCGATCCGGAGATGGTGCGTCAGGCGTTGCGTGGAGTCCGTGTGCATCAAGTCGATGGCGGCAAGTTCGACGTGTATGGTGCGGGCGCGGTCATCTACTTCATGCTCGAGAATACGTTTCCGGCCCACGGCGGTCTCAGTTCGTTCGCGAAGCGGAGTCCTGAAGCGCTGCGCTGGATTGTGCGCCGAGCGATGGCCGACTATCACCAGCGCTACGGTTCGGCCGAGGCGATGCTCCAGGATCTTCAGGCGTTTGCGCAAGCGAAGGATCCGTGGTCGGTCAAGCCGATCGAGTTGCCGTCGATGCGCGGCGCGGATCTGCATGCGGCTGGCGACGCCGCTGCCGCGTTCGTCGGCGCTGGCGTCGGCGTTGGCGCGGGCTTTGGTGGAGCAGCGGCAGGCCAGCCCGGCGGATGGATGCCGCCGCCGCGGGGGAATGGTGCTGGATTCGGAATGGGCATGGGAGGAGCGGGAGTCGGTGCTGCCGCAATTCCGGTCAGTCCTCGTCCCAAACTCGTTGTCACCAATTGGTGGACCGGCGCGTATGGATTCCCCGGCGCAGTCGGCCCGGGCCGCGTGAACAACGTCGCGGACGCAACGGTCGCCGCTCGCGCAGCGGTCGAAGCGGTCAAGGCGAATCGTTTGAAGCTGAAAGCCTTGAATCTGAAGGCCAAGATCCGACGCGACCCGCCGCGGCTGGCGTCGGCCATCGGCATCATGCTGCTAGCGGTCGCTTCGATCCTGGTGTTCGGCAAGACCTTCAGCTCCGGCTCGGGATGGAACTCAGACAACGCCTCGGCGGTCGAATCTGCGGTCGAATCGGCGATGGCGATGTTGCCGCCGAAGGCTCTCAAGGCTCCCGCGGCAGGGATGAAGATCCTTGTCGTCAACGACCATCCGACACCGGCCAACTCGGAAATCAACGAACTGGTCGATCGCGTCACCAAGGAGTACGAGGCTCGCGGCTTCACGGTCGCCCGTGAGGACACCGAGGTCGCGGCCAAGGTCTCTCTGGCCTTGGCGAAGGAGCGAAGTGGTGCTGGTGAAGCATCCAGTGCGAGAGCAGATGTCGAGGCGGCGCTTGCAACCGGTGGCTACTTCGGAGGGCTGCACATTCTCGCCGACGAAGGAACTGGTTCGCCCGTGGAACGATTCCGTGCAACCCCACTTGGCGAACAGCTCGTCAAGGCGATCGCTGATGCGAAGGCCGCGAAGTCAACAAAGTCCAAGTCGACGAAGACCAAGCGCCGCTCGACGGTCGAGGTGAAGACGTCCAGTCCGCTCTTCAAGCTGCTGATTGCGCCGACTCCGCCGGAGGCGCCGATACCGGCGGAGCCGACCGCACCGGTCACGCCGCCCGAAGCGCCACCGTCGGACATCTCCTCCGGACCGATCTGATTGGCTTCTCCTGGATCGACGGTGACTTGGCTTTCTGCGAAACTGCCGTTCCTTCCCTGCACAGGTTTGCAGCGGGGTTTTGAGCCGGCTTTTGGAGAAGGGCATGTCAACGCAGAAGCATCCCGGTCGCGTCCTTCGTGATCTCGTGCAGCAGGAGACGCTGATGGTTCCTGGTGCGTTCAACGCACTCGTCGCGAGGGCGGTGGCGCAAGCTGGTTTTCCCGCGGTGTACGTGTCCGGTGGAGCGACGGCCAATGTGTCGGGCTACCCGGACATCGGTTTGATCACGCTCACCGAGATGGCCCGAACGATTCGCGAGATCGCCGACGCTTCAAAGCTGCCGGTCATCGCCGACGCTGACACTGGCTACGGCGAGGTGGAGTGCGCCATTCGCACGGTCGTTGAGTACGAGCGCGCGGGTGCCGCCGCGCTACATGTCGAGGACCAGGTGTTTCCGAAGCGATGCGGCCATCTCGACGGCAAGGATCTCATCGCCGCCGAGGACATGTGCCACAAGGTCGCGGCGATGGCGAAGCACCGGTTGAACCCCGACTTTGTGATCATTGCCCGCACCGATGCTCGGCATGTGCTCGGATTCGAGGACGCGGTGCGCCGCGCGAATCTCTACCGGCAGGCGGGCGCCGACTGCATCTTCCCCGAAGGACTCCAGACCGAAGAGGAGTTTGGCCGCTTCGCGGAGGCAAGCCCGGGCATGTTGCTCGCGAACATGACGGAGTTCGGCAAGACGCCGGATATCACCGCGGCACGATTCCGCGAACTTGGTTACCAGATCGTCATCTATCCGTTCAGCATGATGCGGCTGGCGATGGGACATGTCGCGCGGGGGCTCCGGTCCCTGAAGCGTGACGGCAGCGTTCGCGGCGTTCTCGGTGAGATGCAGACGCGCCCCGAGCTGTACGAGTTGCTCGGCTACACGCCCGGATCGCAGTGGGACTTTCCCAACGTTCCAACCAAGCTTCATCGCTAAACGATGGGCGCGTCAGGTCCCCATCGGCTTCGCCCGATCCGGATCTGCGGTCGGAGCAGCGGGTGTCTTCTTGACGAATCGGTACGCGCCTTTCACCGCTCCCCAGACCTGCTTGCCGTCCTTGTCGAATCCGCGATCCCACGATCGCAACTCGGTGGCGGTGATCGTCACTTCGCTTGTCGCGTAGGTTGCGCCGCGCAGCGTGCTGCGGCACAGTTCACCGTCGGTGGAACCGGTCCATGTTCCGTCGGCGTTGGGAACGACGTAGACCGTGCAGCCTTCGCGAGCCTGCAATGCTTCCGGGACCATCGTGTCGAATCGCTTCGGGTCCTGCCATGCTCCAGCCATTGTCAGCGGATCGCCAGGCAACTCAAACACCACGCTCTCGACCGTGCCCGGCGACTTCTCTGGGTTCTGCGAAACGCTGAGGTGATAGACGCGCTGGCGGTAGGGCTTGTCGAGCGAGCCGGCGGCGGCTTGTTCGATGTAGAGCCAGGGGCCGTCCTTCCGCGACGACCAGATCGGGGCCATGTGCAGTTCGATCACCTTAAAGTCGGGATCGGTCTTGGCCTGCGCGTCGCTCGTGTAAGAGCCCACCATCATGCCTGCCAGTGACTCAACCGAGCCTGCGGGGGCTTTCGGGTCCGCCTGACCTGGCGTCCTGCAGCCGGTGAGGCCGAGCATGCAAATCATGCACAGCATGCACAGCATGCACAGCATGCGCCGCATGACGAGCGACGCTGTCAGGGCACGACGAGGAGGAACGCGGGATCCAAGGCGAGCGATCGTCATGCCCCCATGCTACTGCGCACGCCCTTTCTCTCACCGACGGGCTGTCTCACCGATTTGCAGCGGAGGTGTCGGTCGGGTCAGGCCGATCGCCCGGCGGTTCCGCTACCATCTCGACTTCGCCTCTGGCCGTCCCGAGCCGTCGGATCCGGTTGCTTCAGAGGCGTCCAGTTGGTGCCTTCTCCTTCGGGCTTCGCTATGTCCAACTCTGGGTCCACTTCCGTGTCCACTCCCGCTTCAGCCGCTTCCAAACCCGTCGATACCCGAGGTCTCGCAGGCCAGACTGTCGGTGAGACATCGATCTGCGCGGTCACTCAGACCGAACTGATCTACCGCGGCTACGAGATCGCTGATCTCGCGGCCAACGCGACGTTTGATGAAGTCGCCTATCTCCTGCTCGTTGGCACCAAGCCCACCCCAGCCGAGCTGAAGGCGTTCAAGGACGAGGTCATCGGAATGCGGGCATTGCCGAGCAGCGTTCGCGACG
>JBBQCR010000275.1:0-5141 GCA_038318935.1 Phycisphaerales bacterium | reverse complement strand
GCCCCGTCCGGCCCGGACGGCGGCGATCGCCGCGTTGATGCCGACGTCGGCGGCGGTGGACTTGGGTGCCAGGGCGGGGTGGACGGCCGCGGGCGGGGGGATGAGCCGGGGCTGGGGCGTCGCGCTGGGGGGGGCGGCGGGGGGCGCGGCGGAGACCTGCCGGTGTCGCTTACCTGCTGCTTTCGCGTGGGGGCTGGAAGCCCCCGCGCGCTCTCCCCGCCACGACCTTCTCACTTCCATTGACCAAGCAGGATCGCCAAGTCAACGGCGTTCACCACACCGTCGCCGTTGATGTCGCCCGCGCCCGAGCTGCCCCAGTTTCCGAGGAGTATCGCGACGTCCGATGCTGAGACGGCGCCATCGCCATCAAGGTCACCGGAGGGATCACAGACATCGCCGAATCCGTCACCGTCGCTGTCGAGCTGATCTGGATTGGCCGCGTTGGGGCAGTTGTCGGCAGAGTCAGGCCAACCATCGCCGTCGCTATCGCGAGGCGAGACGATGATGTGAAGGTAGCCCGACGCGATGATGTCGATCGGCCCGATTCCACTGGGGACGTTGCAAGTGCCAGCTCCGTTGTAGCCCCAGCAGACGAGGCTTCCATCGGCGCGAAGCGCGGCCGTGTGATACTGGCCTGCCGATATCGCTACGACCGATCCGAGTCCTGCGGGCACGTCGCACTGGTGATAGTCGTTGTAGCCCCAGCATCGCACCGTGCCATCGGCAAGAAGCGCCGCGCTGTGGCCCACTCCAGCAGCGACCGCGATCGCGGGTCCGAGGTCGTTTGGCACATCGCATTCTCCGAAGGCATTCTCACCCCAAGAGACGATTGTGCCATCTGCGCGAAGGGCAAGGCTGTGGTTGAACCTCGCGGCAACTGCCGTGACTGAATCGAGGCCGCTCGGCACGACGCAGTAGGGAGCGTAGCCCCAGCAAGCGACGGTTCCGTCGGCGCGAAGCGCGACCGTATGTCCTCCACCCGCGGCAATCGCCGTCACCGTACCGAGGTTCGCCGGCACGTTGCACTGTCCACTGATGTTGCTGCCCCAGCAGACCACGGTGCCGTCGTTCTTCAGAGCAACGGTGTGTATCTCGCCTGCGGCGATTGCATTCACAGGACCTTGGCCTGTTCTGCCGGGTGTCGCAAGCGCGGCGGGGACGTTCGATTGACCAGCCGTATTCCATCCCCACGAGACCACCGTGCCGTTCGGTCGGAGCGCCACTGTGTGGAATTGCCCGGCGGAGAGCGCGGCGACTGGGCCGAGCGCGGTGGGCACCATCGACTGGCTCCAATAGTTGTCGCCCCAGCACGCGATGGCCCCCGTACCGCCCACCGCCAACGTGTGATAGCCCCCCGCCGCGATGGCGGTAGCGGGACCAAGGGCTGCGGGAACGGTGCACTGGCCAGCGCCGTCGTTGCCCCAGCACGTGATCGTTCCCGCAGCGTCGAGCGCCACGCTGTGGAAGATTCCAGCCGCGATGGCGGTCACTGGACCGAGTTGCGTTGGAACAGTGCACTGGGCGAAATCGTTCCATCCCCAACAGACCACAGTACCGTTGGTGCGAAGGGCAATGGTGTGGTGGGCACCTGCGACGATTGCGCTGACCTGATTCAGTCCGACGGGAACATCGCCTTCGCCGAAGCTGTTGCTTCCCCAGCAGATCACCGTTCCGTTTGCGCGGAGCGCGACGGAGTGCGACTCACCCGCGGCGATTCGGATGACTGACCCCACGCCGCCAGGGACGTCACACTGGCCGTAGTTGTTCTTGCCCCAGCAGACGACGGTACCGTTGGATCGAAGGGCCATCGTGTGGCTGAAGCCAGCCGCTATCGCGATGACTTGATCGAGGCCCGGGGGCACATTGCATTGGCCCGAGGTGTTGTAGCCCCAGCACACCACGGTTCCGTTGGATCGCAGGGCGACCGCGTGGTACTGACCCGCGGCGACTGCCGTCACCGGGCCCAAATCGACAGGCGTGTTGCATTGTCCGGACCAGTTCGATCCCCAACAGGCAACAAGTCCGTCGCTTCGCAGCGCCATCGAGAAATCAGAGCCAGCCGAGACCGTCTCAATCGACTGCATGTCGTCGATGTTGGAGAACCCGGTGAAGCCCCACGCGGCAACTCGCTGGGGAGCAGCGGTCGCTCGCATCGTCACGATGAGAGAGAGCAGCGTGACGCTCCAGAGAAGCCACCCGCGGCCCGATCGGGATTGGCGGAGGGCTTGGCCCTGACGCTGTGCCGCGATCGCGGCTCGCGTCAACCAGGCAGGGTGCATGTGATGAGTTGATGTGTTCATGATTGTGTTTTCTCTGGTAGCAACCGCAACGAGCTCGCGCACTTCGGCGGAAGTCTCGGAGTGGCTGCGGTCACGCTTCGATCCTTCGATGACGCTCCGCACGAGCAGCGCACTCGTCGGGGCGCACGTCTAGTGTCACACGATGGGCGCCGCGATTCATCTTCAACATCATGCTGGCCCGCATCTTCGCGCGACGCCGCGTCGTGCGAGCGAGACCAACGAATGAAGAGTGGCGATCGTTTTTTCGCGAGCGGCACTCCAGAGGAAAAAAAAGCGGCGGCCCCTTGTTGAAGGGGGCCGCCGCGTCATCTCAATCTCCCGAAGGGTCGTCTCCGCCCCGTTTCGTCGGTTACTCGGAGTTAGCCGAGCAGCGACAGAACGGACTGCGGCGACGAGTTCGCCAACTGCAAGGACTGCGTCGCAGCCTGGCTGAGGATCTGCGCACGGGTGAGGTTCGCAGTTTCGCTGGCGAAGTCGGTGTCGCGAATCGCGCTCTCGGCCGCAGCGGTGTTCTCAAGAGAGACGCTGAGGTTGGAGATGGTCGAACCGACGACGTTCTTCTGGAACGCGCCGAGACGGCCGCGAAGACTCGACACCTGCTTGATGGCCTTCTCGATGACCGACTGGGCCTGCGAGAGGTCACCGTTCTGCACGTTGCCGCTGCCGCCCGACTTGAGGTCGGCGAGGAAGCCGTTGGCGTCGTCGCCAAGGTTACCCGTGGTGACGGTCTCGATACCCAAGGAGACCTTGCCCGCGAGGTTCACCTTCGGCGAGAGGTTGAAGTCTGCACCGCCGCCGGTGATGAAGAACGTCGTGGCCGCACCCGCCGTGTTCAGGGCCGTCGAACCATCGAGCGTGATGCTCACGTCGAAGCCGTCGGTTGAAACGCGAGCGGTGAGACCATTCGTAGTGGCTTGGGTACCGTTAATGAGCACCGTGGCGTCACGACCACTGGCCTTCAGATCCGAAGCGCCGGAAGCGGACGCAGCGGTACTGAAGATGAAGTCGGTTGCCCCGTTGTTGGCCAGTTCCTTGGCGCGAACGAAGGTCGTGCCACCGTAACCGGTCGAATTGAGCGCCAAACGAGCAGTGTCGGTGGTGTCCTGCGTCGCCGAGACGCCCAAGGCGTCCTTGAAGCTGTTGATGGCTGCGGCGATGTTTGCTTGCGAGGTACCCGAGGCGAACGTGAACTGCTGCACGCCCTTGGTACCAGTGACCTCGAAGGTCACTTCGCCACTGCCGCCGTTTCCGAACGTCGCACCGGTTGAGAGCCACACGGTCGCGTTGCGGGCTGAGGTCAGCACCGTCACCGTGACCGAACGAGCGGAACCGTTGTCCGAGAGACGGGCACCGTTGATACTAACATCCGTAAGGTTAGTAGTAACGCCAGAGGTCGTGTAGTCAAAGTTGCCGTTCAGCAACTTCGAACCTTGGAAGCTCGTCGAGTTGGCGACGCGATCGATGGTCTGCAGGATCGAGTCGATCTGCAACTGATTCGCGTCCTTCTCTTCGGCCGACACGCCTGCTTCGTTGGCGCTTGCGCCAACCAAGCCCTGCAGTTCGACCAGCATGTTCGAGACTTCCTGAAGGCCGCCTTCGGCGACGTTCACGACCTGGTCGGCTCGCTGGGCGTTGGAGACGGCGCTGTTGATGGCGCTCTTCTCCGCTCGCAGGTTTTCGCTGGCGATGAGACCCGCGGGATCATCGGCACCGCGGTTGACCCGAAGGCCGGTTGAGAGACGAACCAGCGAGGTCTGCAACCCCTTGTTCTGGTTGCCCAGCGAACGCTGGGCGATCATTGACGAGATGTTCTGATTGATGCGACTCACTGCTTGTGTCCTCCGTGAACCGGCCCGACCGAGGTCGGTGGCCGGGCCGTGCGACCGACTCCGTTCTGAGGAGCCGGCCAACTCATCGCCACGCGCGACGAGCCTTGGGGACGCGAGCGGATCCTCCGCGTCGCCCCGAAAACCTGTGTCCGAGCCGCGTCCTGCGACCCGTACTTCCGCGCCGACCGGGTGAGCGGACGGGCGGACCACGTGGTCATCGGAAGGCTGGGGAGGTCACTTCAGGGCACCGCGCTGTTTCCGGTCCTTCTGGGACGAATCTCCTCCTCGTGTGCCGGTCAGCGCAGGAAAAAGCCCCCCAGGGTGTCGCCTGGGAGGCTTGAGAGGAGCTTGGAGGTCAGCGAGAGCGGGGCTTGGGGGGTTGGTTCCCTCAACGACCGTCGCCCGCTCGGTCATCACTGCAGGAGTCGCAGCACGTTCTGAGCCGAGGAGTTCGCGGTCGCCAGGACCGAGGTGCCGGCCTGTTGCAGAATCTGGGCTCGCGTCAGGTTCGCTGTCTCGGCCGCAAAGTCGGCATCGCGAATCTGGGACTGCGCCGAGGTGATGTTCTCAAGGCCGATCTGCAACGAGTTCATGTTCGTCGTCAGTGTGTTGCGCTCGAACGCACCCAGACGTCCACGGGTGACCGCGATCTCGGTGATCGCACTGTCGAGCACCTCGGAGGCCGCGGCTTCACGACCCGCGATGATCGAGTTGGACTGGCCGCTCTTGAGACTGTCGAGGAAGTAGCGGACACCTTCGATGTCCGTTCCGCCGATGCGACTCGCAGCGACCGATCGAATGCCGATCCCGATCTGTTGTGTCGCGTCAACGGAGGGCCCGAGTTGGAACTTGGCGCCGCCGCCGGTGATGCGGAAGGCTGATGGGGTTCCGTTGACCGTGGTCGCGAACGAATCGGTGAGGTTGAGATCCAGGGACAACGCGGGCGAGTTGAGCGAGATCTTGGTCCCCGCACCCGTCGCGACCGCTCCATTGACGATGGCCCGAACGTCTC
>JBBQCR010000274.1:0-5155 GCA_038318935.1 Phycisphaerales bacterium | reverse complement strand
ACCGCTGGGGAACTGCTTCGCGATGGCCTCTTCGATGCGACCGATCCGATTCTCGGGATTGGGATGGGTCGAAAAGAACTCCGGCGGTCCCTTGCCGTCGGACGCGGACGCGAGAATCTTCATGACTTCGATCATCGCGCGCGGGTCGTAGCCAGCGCGAGCCATGAGTGCGACTCCCCAGCCGTCGCTCTCAAGTTCGTCTTCGCGACCGTAGCGCAGATTCATGAGTTGGGCCGCGGCCGCGGCAAGCGCCGCCGCGGTCGCTCCCGCGCGACGATTATCAGGATCGCTTGCGCCGATCGCGACAGCCCCGACGAGACCCTGCGTCAGGTTCTGCTTCGCGAGATGTTGCGCCCCGTGGCGTTCGAGCACATGACCCACTTCGTGACCAAGGACACCAGCGAGTTGCCCTTCGGTGCGAAGCCGATCATAGAGAGCGCGGGTGATGAACACCTGACCGCCTGGCAACGCGAATGCGTTGATGGTGCGCGGATCAGCGAGCAGATGAAACTCGAAGCGGTAGGGAGTTTCCTTGCCGAGTCCGCGCTGTAGCAGTCGCGCACCCACCTCGTCCACGCGTGACTGCGCAGCGCGATCGGGATCAAGACCACCAAACTGCTCGGCCATCTGCGGCGCGGTGTGCAACCCGAGCGCGACCTCGTCCTGGGGGGTCATTGCAACGTGCTGCACTTCGCCGGTCACTGGATTTGGACTCTGCGATGCGAAATACGAGCCGAACGCGATTGCCGCGACGACGAGCGCGATGACGATCTGCGGAGCTCGTGAGCGGCGCTGTGGGTAGTCCATGAGTCCCATTGCATCGCGATGGAGGCGGGGAAGCAAGTGCAAGTGACCAGCAATCGCATGTGGGAGCTTGAGAAATTCGTGCAGGCACCTGACGACAGAAAAGATCTCGCCCTCCCCGATGAAACCGCTTCGCCACGATGCTGTGCCCGCGACAAGTTGCTGCGCCACGGGAAACCTGTCCAAGGCGATGCGTGCACCACGACGATCGCGGAGGGCAGAGTTCAGAGTCGGATAGGTGTGTGTCCCGGATGTTCCCCCAGGAATTTGGTCGGCCCGTCGCGCGAGCGGCTCGGCGTGAAGTCGAAGACGTTGTAGGGATTTCGCGCGTCGCCGGAGTAGTTCCAGATCCTGGCCTTCTTCGCGCGACCCTTCGCCTGCATAGGCATGATCGTGTCGTCGGTCGCGACGACGCGCGATGCTCGCACGCGGTCGCACATCAGCCGATACAGCGGCATGGTGATCTCGGCGGTATCGCGACACCAGACGCAGAGGGCCCGCCTTCACGAGGCGGAGCCATTGGGCGTACGTGAAGGATCTGCTCACAAAGCTGGCGGAACACCGCGACACGACGCCGCAGCGGAAGATGGCAGAAGGGCGATGCATGCATGGATGCATGCCCTCGCGCGCTCTTGCCCACGGCGTGGAACGAGGCGAGGAACAAGGCGAATCCGGCCGCGCGGGCGCGGTGGGGTCCAAGTCGGACGGACACGGTCAATGGAGCCTACCGGGATCGAACCGGTAACCTATGCCTTGCAAAGGCATCGCTCTCCCAATTGAGCTAAGGCCCCGAGCCGAGGATGGTACCGAATTCCCATGAGGAATGGCGGGTCGAAGTGGCGAGCCTTTGTGTTCGGACTGCCACAACGAAAACGGTCCCGGCGGGTAGCGCCGGGACCGTCATCCGAAATACGTATGCGGACGTTCGCCGATTACTGCAGCGTCGTCGCGGTGAGCGTCGTGTCCAGGACCTCGATGATGTCCGGCGTGATCACGTTGAGTCGCAGCGCTTCGTTGTACTGGCGCTTGCCCTTGATGCCGACCACGAGCCCGAGCGCCTCGCTTGGCTTGGTGGTCGGGCCGGGCATGACGTAGGCGATGGTGAAGCCGGTCCCGGAGTCGGTGAGCTTGTAGAGCAGCGGCAATCGGTCGCCGTTGTAGACCGTCGATGCGTTCAAGCGACCGACCGCGTCGTACGGCTTCCGCTTCAGCATCGCCAATTCGAGATCGGCGACGCCTTGCTTCCGCTCGTTGAGCCTGGCCCTCATCATCACCAACTCCATGAGCTGCCGCTGCACTTCGACGCGCATGGCAATCTGGTCGGCGCGGGCGTTGGCTTGATCGCGGGCGCCTCGTTGCGTGAGCGGATCGTTCGCAAGTGCGAGGTAGCGCTCTCGCAGCGCATCAAGCTCTGCTCCTTCGGCGGCCTCGTTGCGGACCTTCGCCCAGATCGACTCGAGGTCAGAGAACGTGACCTGTCGTATCTGCCGTTCCATTGCTTCTCGCCGCGTCGCTTCGGCAAGAGCGTCGGCGTCGGCCTTCGCTTGCGCTGCCCGTTGAGCGGCTTCTTCGGCGGCTGCGTCCGGGACGGCGGGCGGATTGTTGGTGACAGTTCCTGCAGGTGTGGTGCCGTCTGTTGTCGGAGTCGCGGGCGCGGCGGGTGGCGTCACGTTCGGCGCAGCGGATGGCGCGGCGGTGGGCTTCGCGGGAGGAGTTGCCGTCGGCGGAGTCACGACCGGCGGCTTCGCAACCGGTGCAGCGGCGCCGCCGCCGAGCGAAGCTTCCATCGCATCGGCTTCTGCCTGCGTCATGTCGCGAATGAACTGCTGGTTGACGAAGGCTTCGGTCTTGACGGGCAGACGAACCGCGTAGTAGGTGTCGTTGCCCGCCTGCTTCACTTCGACCACCGCCAGCGTGTCACCTGCGGCGAGATCGGGACTCATCGTCCGCCAGCTTTTGCTTGGATCAAACGCCGAATCCATGTTGGCGGCCAGCAGCTTGGTCGGAGCCTGCACCGAAATTGTCTTGGCGCTCTGGTTGAACGTCACGTTCGGTTCAGCCTTGATGTAGGCCGTCGTTCCGGCAAACGACGGGCCGATCGCGGCGACCTTCGCCCAACCGTACTCAACGCTCAGGACCTTCAACGGCTGACCAGCCTGGGCCCGGCCAATTGGGTAGTGGCTCGATGAACTCGGTCCCGAACGGATCATCACGTTGTCCCCCGTGACGGTCGCCCAATAGGGGCCGTCGGCGGCGATGGCGGAGGAGGTCAGTGCCGACCCGACGAGCGTGATGCAAGCGGCTGGTGCGAGCGTCACGACGAGTCGGAGGGCAGTGTGCAGGAGAGTCAAAGAGAGTGCGGAGCGCATGCTGCGATTCTACCGCGCCGTACTGCGATCGAAGGGACTTTGGCCAATCTCTGCGGTCGGACTTGGCCAGCGGTGAGGTCATCTCCATCCCTGTTAGCATTCGCCCCCATGCTCCCCACACGAGCCTCACGCCCACTCCCCTTGGTGCCGTCCCTTGCAAGCACGCTCGCGCTGCTGGTCACTCCCTCATTGCTCTTGACCGCTTGTGACTCTCCGCTGAAGCCGCGCGACGGCGTCGACGACGGGACGCGATTGTCGGCGTCGGTGACCACGGCTCTGGATCGGGAGATCGCCAAGCTGTCGACCGAGCCCGTGAAGGCGACCCCGCCGACCGGTCCGAGCGAGGTGGAGCAAGCGCTTGCACCCCGTCGAGTCGAACTCGACTCGATCGGTCCGCAGTGGCCCAAGGGATACGCCGGTCTCGACCTCGGACCAGCCCTCGGTGGCGCGCCTCGGCAGGAAGTGCAGCTCAGCCTGAAGACCGCCATCCAGCGGGCGGTCAAGAACAACCTCTCGGTGCAGGCGTCGCGACTGGATGAGGGCATCAGCGACGCCCGGTTGGCACGGGCCGAGGCGGCGTTCGACGCCACGCTCTTTGCCGACAGTCAGTTCAATCGCACCACGCGGCCGCAGGTCGGGACGATTCTCACCGGCGGAGCGGTCCTCAATCCCGTCAACGACTCGCGTAGTTGGGCGTTTACCACCGGGCTGCGGAAGCCGCTGGTCAGCGGTGGCAGCGTCGACATCTCCACCTCGATGGTGAAGGACACGTTCTACCCACGAGACCAGTACAGTCCCGACCCGGCGTGGTCGACGGCGGTGAGCCTTGGATTGACCCAGCCGCTCCTCCGCGGGTTCGGCACCGATGTCAACATGGCCCAGATCCGGATCGCCAAGAATCAGGATCGCGCTGCGTACGAAGACCTTCGGGCCCGGATGCTGCAAACCGTGTCCGACGCCGAAGCCGCCTACTGGCAACTGGCCTTCGCGCGGCAGCGACTTGTCGCAGCAGAGTGGCTGGTCCAGGTCGGTATCGAAGTGCGCGACGTGCTCGGCCGCCGTCGTGAATTCGATGCCACGCTCGCCCAGTACGCCAATGCCGTGTCAACCGTCGAGCAGCGGATCGCCTCGGTTCTTTCCGCCCAGAAGGCGATCAGCGAAGCCAACAATCGACTGAAGGCAATCATCAACGACCCCGACCTTCCCGTCGGCGGCGACGTGGCCATCGTGCCCATCGATATGCCGATCGAGATGCTCGTACAGCAGGATCTGCGGGCCGCGATCATCACGGCAGCGGATCGATCACCCGAAGTGGCCAAGTCGCTGCTCAGCATCGACACCGCTTCGATCGGCGTCAACGTCGCCGACAACCTTCGACTCCCGCAGTTGGACCTCGAAGGTCGCGTCTCGTGGTTCGGCCTCGACGGCAACTTCGGTGAGAGCTACGAAGACCTCGGCAGCGGGGACTTCGTGGGGTATCTCGTCGGCGCGAAGTTCTCTCAGGCGATCGGCAACCGCGCTGCGGAAGCGGCCTTTCGCGAAGCTCGACTCGAGCGATCGAAGGCCGTGATCGCCTATCGGGCCGCGATGCAGAAGGCGGTCCTTGACGTCAAGGACTCGATCGAAAGCGTGCGCACCAACTTCGCCCTGATCCGCCAGAACAAGACTTTCCGCGTCGCTCAGGCGGAGAATCTTCGGGCACTCCTGGTGAGCGAGAAGACCCTCGGCTCGCTCACCCCCGAGTTTCTGCAGCTCAAGTTCCAGGAGCAGGACACCTTGGCTCGGGCCCACCTGCAACTCGTCGAATCACGGATCAGCTACAACGTCGCGTTGAGCGAGCTGTATCGAGCGATGGGCACGGGGTTAGAGATGAACCAAATCGAGATCGAGGTCATCGATCCGACTCTTGAGAAGCCGGCACTTGTGACGTCTGCGGCGATCCAGCCCGCGACGCCGTGACACTCGACCAGAGATTGAGGACC
>JBBQCR010000273.1:0-5159 GCA_038318935.1 Phycisphaerales bacterium | reverse complement strand
GGTTCCGTCTAGCGACGGAGGGGGCGTGGAGTTCGAGTCACGTCGGTGCCGCGCTCGCGGAGCAATCGGAGTCGCTCCTGCGCGGCAAGGATGTCAAGGAAGGGAGGAGAGGAAGAGGTCGTTGACGCGAGGTCGGAGTCGCGAGACGCCTCATCGGCTGTGTTGGTTCGGAAACGTTCGCGGCGATCTTGCCGCTCGAGGTCGTCAAAGGCGGAGCGAAGGCGGTCGAGGGCGGAGCGATCAGCCAAGGCGTCTTCACGCTCACGGAGTTGCTCACCGAACCGATACAGATCGGATGCTAGGCTCTTCACGTGGTGGTCGGCAAGCTCGGCAAAGACGAGTTGAAACGTCGGAATCTGCCCACCCTCAACACACTCGTGCCACGTCCGATACAGGTCGCGATGATCGGCCACCTGAAACGACGACGTTGAGAGGGCTTCCGAGAGGGGAAGGGAGACTCGGGCCGTTCCCTCGCCGCCATCGGGATCACTCACCTCGACGGTGCATCGGCAAAGTTCGGGGGAGACCAGCAACAGTGCGAGGAGGTGTCGCTCCGCCTTGCTGCGGGCGGGCGAACAGTCGCGAGCACTGGAGGCCGGGCTCGATGCCACGTTGGGGGCTGAATCTCGTCCCGAATTTGGAGCCAGTCCTTCAGAGGTTGAATCCCCGGCACGCGAACGAAGGCCTGTGGCAGGGCCCGTCGGTACGCCCGCCGCCAGACCGGCTCGGCTCGGCTTCGACGCGGGCAGCGCTTCCTCGAGTTCCCGCTCGGAGAGGCCGGTCATCGACGCGAGGGATGCGAGAACGAATCGCTTGCGGACTCCGGCGAGCCCACCGAAACCAAGCTCGGCGAGTTTTCGCAGAAGGGCCTCCAGCGCCTGCTGCCTGCCGGAGATTCCGGAACGGTTCGCGTAGTCGTTGCGGAACCGGCGGACCATGTAGGCGAGGGCGTCGATCGAGCCGTCGACGGCCGCGCGAAAACGCTCGACGCCCCCGGGCTCCCGCAGCAGTTCGTCAGGGTCCTGGCCATTCGGAAGGGTGCAGACCTTGACGTCGATGGTCTCGCTGAAGAAGACTTCGACGCCGCGATCCGCCGCCCGCATGCCAGCGGTGTCGCCGTCAAAGAGCAGGACCACCGTGTCGCACAGGCGCCGGAGCATCGTGGCGTGCTCGCGGGTGAGCGCGGTTCCGAGCGTCGCTACAACGTTGGTGATGCCCGCAGCGTGACAGGCAATCACGTCGGTGTATCCCTCGGTGACGATGGCCACTTTGCTCTTGACGATCGATTGCTTCGCCAGATGAATGCCGTAGAGCGACTTACTCTTGTGAAAGAGCGGTGACTCGGGACTGTTGATGTACTTCGGTTCGTCCTCGTCGCGGATCTTTCGACCACCAAAGGCGATCGGGCGACCAAGTTCGTCGCAGATGGGGAACACCAGACGGTGTCGCAACAGATCGGAGCGGCCATTGCGACCCTCCCGGACCACACCCGCGGCGATGAACGCTTCGATCGGCGGAGGCGCGTCGCGTCCGGCTGTTTGGCCCGTGGCAGATCCTGCTGGCTGCTTGCCGGTGGCTGCGCGATGGGCGTTGGCACGTGCCAATGCCTGCTCGATGGCATCGCGGCGGTCGGGTGCGTAGCCGAGTTGGAACGCTTCGACCATCGCAGGATCGATCTTCCGCGCCGCGATGACCTCGCGGGCCACGGCCCCCTCGGTCTCGTCCGCCAACAGGCGGCGATAGAGCTTGAGTGCGAGTTGATTGGCCCGCACGAGATCTTCCTTCCCAAGCCCGGATGGGTCGCGATCGCGATCTGCGCGATAGGTCAGTTCGATCCCTGCACGGGCCGCGAGATACCGCAGCGCTTCGCCGAAGGGCATCTTGTGGAAGTTCATCACGAAGTCGATTGCGTTCCCTCCAGCGCCACACGCAAAGCACTTGTAGAACGAACCGCCCTTGTGGGTGACCACCGCCATCGACGGTGATCGATCGTCGTGGAACGGGCAGAGTCCGACGTGCTCGCGCCCGCGCGGCTTGAGGACAACGCTCTCGCCAACGAGCACCACGAGGTCCGTGGCGTCGAGGACGCGGTCGCGATCGGCTTGGGCGGTGAGTGAAGACACGATGAACGGAGGGCGGTCGAATCGACAGCGGTCGCGAGGGAGGCGATGGGGGACCGGAGTACGCCGAGTTGAGGGAAGAGGGAGGGGCTTCTCCCGGAAGAGAGCCCGCGACGAAAGAGCAGCGAAAACCGTCACCAACACGCAACGTCACACACCAGCAGACCCTTGGGCTGTGCCACGAGGCAGCACCAAAGGCAAACAACCGCGTTCTGCGGCACCATCCACGAAAAACAAATTTTTTTCCCCCGCTGCCGTGTGCGGTGGTGCGAAAGGCGTTGAGCCGCGCGAGCGGACACACTCCCTGCACCCCGTCCGACCGGCGATGCGAGCATCGTTCGATCGTTCGGTTCCGCTGGCGACGGCGGGTCGCGCAGCTTGCCCATCGGTCACGTCCGGAGGGGTTCCTATCCGCAATGCGGGGAAGGACTCGGGGCGGGTGTTCTTGACGAGGAGGAGATCGTTCGGGCCGTCTCGCGGCGCTGCGAACCGAAACGCGTCAGGGAACACAGGAAGGGTACGTCGATGACGGCGATGGTCAACCGGTCGTGATCAACTTGCTCGCACTTCAGAGACGATTCTCTGGAAATCTTCACGTCTCGGGCGTTGACCCGTTGATGCATATTCGCTTTCGATGATTCACGGTCGCGACGTCCCGTGGTTCGGGCCGTCAATCCGGTCACGCATCGGGCCCAACGACAACGGCCTTCGCTGGTGCGAAGGCCGTGAAGTTCGTTGACGCTTTCTGATTCTTGCAGCGCGAAAGGCCGCTCGATCAGACTGCTTCGCCCAAGGCCTTGCGGCGGGTGTAGGCGAACTTGCGTCGAATTGGCTTGTTGACCAGTCCCTGGCGAATCGCTCGAACGCTGACCTTCACCCGCATGGGGGTGCCGTCGATGACCGTGGTCACCGTCTGCAGGTTCGGCTTGAACGTCCGCTTCTTGATCGAGGTCGTCTTGATACCGACCCCGCCAAGGTACTTCGCCTTGCCGCGGTACTTGCAGATGTGTCCGCTACGGGTCTTGGCACCGGTGAAATGGCAAACGCGAGGCATCGGTAGAGGGCTCCCAAAAGGAAGCTGAGCAGTATACAGAAACCTCGCCCCTCGGCAAGGGGACGGGAAGGAGATTGTCGATCCCGGGGCCGGTCGCCCCGCCGAGGACGGCAGGCGACTCGTCAGGCCGAGAGACCGGCCGACCGAAGTACGCGTTCCAGCCCCGCCGCGTCGGCGTCGCCAAATCGACCAACCTCGTGGCTGTCGACGTCGAGGACACCGAGGCACCGCCCGTCAGACCCAACCAGCGGGATCACCACCTCGGAGCGGTCCCGGGGGTCGCACGCGATGTAGTTGGGGCCAAGATCCCGGACGTCCGGTACCAGACGGATCGACCTTCCGGTGTAGCTCTGGCCGCAGACGCCATGGAGTCCGATCGGCGAACAGGCCGGAGTATTGCGCGACGGCCCAAGGACCAGCATTTCTCCGTCGTCAGACTTCTCCGGGAGGTAGAACCCGACCCATGACACGCCCGCCTGATGGAGGTGGGTCCAGATGGCATCGACCGCAGCCCGCATCCGGCCGTTCAGGTCGCCTGCGGAGAGTCCCTTTGAGAGACGTGCCGCGTCGTCTGCGGCGGCGCGATAGCGCCGGGCGAGATCTTCGACGTGACCGGTGATCGTCGTGCTGCTGGAAGTCAGAGTCACGGGGGTGCTCAGCCGCTTGGTGGGTGCGGTGCCTTACGCCGATTCCTTCGCGAGTCGCCGGGCGAGATCCACGAGCGGCTTCTTGCGCTCGATCGCATCGGCGTCGATGACGTACGTCACGTTGGTGTTGTCCAACTCCGGCAAGTGATACATGAGATCGATCATCATGTCGTCCAGCACGGCACGCAACGCTCGGGCGCCGGTACGGCGCCGAAGCGCACGCTCGGCGATCAGGTGCAACGCGTCTTTGGTGAACTCCAAGCCGGCGCCTTCCAGCGTGAAGAGGTGCTGGTACTGACGCACCAGTGCGTTCTTGGGCTCCGTCAGAATCGAGATCATCGCCTCGGGACCCAAGGGCATGAGCGGGCAGAGGATCGGAAGTCGTCCAACGAGCTCCGGGATCAGGCCAAACTCCAGGATGTCCTCGGGAGTGATCTGAGCCAAGGCCTTGGCATCCTCAGCGAGCCGATTGTCTTCGGCCACGTCGGCGGTGAAGCCGATTCGCCGCTTGCCGATGCGACGACGAATGATGTCTTCGATGCCGACGAACGAGCCACCGCAGATGAACAGAATGTGCGTGGTGTCCATCTGGATGTACTGCTGCTCGGGGTGCTTGCGGCCTCCCTGCGGCGGCACGTTGGCCACGGTGCCTTCGAGCATCTTCAGCAGCGACTGCTGCACGCCTTCGCCGGACACGTCACGGGTGATCGAGACGTTCTGACTGGTCTTGCCGATCTTGTCGATCTCGTCGATGTAGATGATGCCGCGTTGAGCGCTCTCAAGATCGTAGTCGGCGCCTTGCAGCAGTTTCAGCAGCAGATTCTCGACGTCCTCACCAACGTAGCCAGCCTCGGTCAGGGTGGTCGCGTCACCGATCGCGAAGGGAACGTTGAGGATGCGAGCGAGCGTTCGCGCGAGCAGCGTCTTGCCAGTACCAGTCGGGCCGACGAGCAGCACGTTCGACTTGTCGAGCTCGACCGCGCATTCTTCGTTCTCGACCTGCGTCAGGCGCTTGTAGTGATTGTGGACCGCGACCGAGAGGGCTCGCTTGGCGTGATCCTGACCGATCACGTACTGGTCCATGAATTCTTTGATCTGCCGCGGCGCCGGAATGCTCGAGAAGAGCGGTCGAGCGCTTTGGACGCGACGACGCTCCTGCCGGAAGATGTTCTGGCACAGGTCGGTGCAGTTGGAGCAGATGTAGACGTCGCCGGGACCCTCGACCATCGGCCCGACCTCGCGGCTGGTCTTGCCGCAGAAGGAACAGGTGGTGACCTTTCGACCGCGGAAGCCGCCGTCGCCAGAGCCGGTTCCAGAACCGGGACCCGAACCGGAACC
>JBBQCR010000272.1:0-5205 GCA_038318935.1 Phycisphaerales bacterium | reverse complement strand
CCCGAGCGAGACCAAAATCGAGATCGAGATCGGCGCCCATGGGAGATCGCGACGTTGAGCGCCACGCGATACATCCACGTCGAGAAACGGCGAGCCGGGTCGTACCGGCTAAACGAGCGCCACAACTCCGCCGAGATGTCCTGAACGAGATCGTCGCGATCGTCCTGTGACGGCCCGTAGGTGTAGGCAATCTTTAAGACGATGCCCCGGTGTTCCCGAAGCAGACGCTCAAACCGCGCTGACGGCGTCTCGCTCGCGGGTACCTCGGCAGGGCGGTCGTGATCGCTTGGGATGCTCGTCACCGCTTGCATGATCTCCGTTCCGCGCGACTATCGCGACGGAAGAGTGATTCGCAAGCGGTCGGTACGGAATCACAACCAATACGCACACTGGCCTGCAATTCCAAGTCGACCCGAGGAAGGGACCCGGACGCGGAGTTGCTGTAAATCTGCTGCTCTTCGCCGCCGCTACGCGGCTCCCACGCCCCCCGGCGCCGCCGGCTGCTCCAAGCGCATGAAGAGAGCGCACTTTTCGATACGAGTCCCGGGCTTCGAGCCGCCCCAGCGCATCGCCGCGAGCAACTCACCCTTTGAGGGATCGCACACGATGCCGTAGCAACGCCAGAACTCCTCGATCTTCACGGGAAGCACCGGCCAAAGAAGGCACGAAGCGATGCGCAGAGCTTCAGCGCACTGGTAGAGAATCGTCCCGAGTACGGCCTGATTCGCCGGGTCCTTCGCCAACTTGAACGGCTGCGTTTCGTTGATGAAGAGATCGACGTTCCGCACGATGTTCATTGCCTCTTGAGCCCCGCGGTGCAGTGCGAACTCCTCGTACTTCGCCAGAGCGAGCTTCGCCATCGCGATCGTGCGCTCGGGCACATCGATCGTGACGCCGGCGAGTTCGAGTTTCGACTGTGGTGTCGGCAGCGCGCCGTCGAAGTATTTGACGATCATCGCGCTGACGCGACTGGCGCAGTTCGCCAACGTGTTGACGAGTTCCGCCGTGTACATCTCGTGAAAGTGTTTGGCGCTGAAGTCGGCATCGGTCGCTTCCAGTGGACCTTGCGTAACCATGTACCAGCGCCAGGCATCGGGCGAGTACGTCGCGTGGTAGCGCTCAATGGTGGCGAGGTCGATGAAGTTACCGAGTGACTTCGACATCTTCTGGCCCTCAGAGATCCAGAAGCTGTGGGCATAGATGTGCTGAGGCAGCGGCCACTCCAGCGCCATCAGCATTGCCGGCCAGATGACTGCGTGAAACCAGAGGATCTCCTTGCCGATGACGTGGTACGCCGCGGGCCAGTACTTCGTGAGCGGGCCGTTGCCGTCGGCCATGCCGAGCGCGGTCACGTAGTTGAGGAGCGCGTCGATCCAGACATAGATCACGTGGCCCGGCGCGTCGGGCATGGGAATGCCCCACGTGAAATTGGTCCGTGTGACCGGCACATCCTGAAGTCCCCCGGCCAGCCGACCAAGCACCTCGTTGCGGCGTCCATCCGGGCGCACGAAATCCGGATGCGCCGCGAAGTGGGCTTCCAGTCGCTGCTGGAAGGCGCTCAGTCGGAAGTAGTAGTTTTGCTCCTTGGCCCGCACCAATGGACGCCCCGAGATGGGACTCTTGTAGTCCAGTTCCTTCGCCCGTGTCTCGGTGTGGTACTCCTCCTGACCTTCGTCGTACCAGCCCTCGAACTCGCCGAGGTAGACGTGGCCCGTGTCGAGCAATCGCTTCACGATGATCTGCACCTGACGCTTGTGATCGGCATCGGTGGTGCGAATGAACTGGTCGTTGGTCAGTCCGAACTGGGCGAGCACACGGCGAAACTCGGCGGAGTTTTCGTCGGCAAGCTGCTGCGGCGTGATGCCGCGCGCCTGCGCTGACTTCTCAACCTTCAGCCCGTGCTCGTCGGTGCCGGTGAGAAAGAAGACGTCTTTGCCAGCGAAGCGCATGGCTCGCGCCCAGACATCACACAGGGTGGTCGTGTAGGCATGCCCGATGTGGGGCTTGTCGTTCACGTAGTAGATCGGCGTCGTGATGTAGGCGCGGCTGGTCATCGGTCACGATTCTACGCTGACGGGGCCGCTCATCCTTTGGAAGCCGCCCGCTACACTCCTTGGCTCCATGACAAGACCGCGCGGATTGCTGCTGATCATGAGCGGCCCCTCGGGGGTCGGAAAGACTTCGATCGTGCACGAACTCACGCGCCGATTCGACGCGGTCTTCAGCGTCTCCGCGACCACCCGCCCCAAGTCTCCGTCGGAACGGGACGGTGTCGACTACTTCTTCGTCTCGACCGAGCAGTTTCAACGCTGGATCGACGAGAAGCGATTTCTTGAGTACGCCCAGGTCTTCGGCCGCAACTGGTATGGCACGCCACGCGAGCCGGTCGAGCGGCAGCTTGAGCAGGGCAAGATCGTGGTGCTTGACGTCGACGTGCAGGGGGCGGAGAACGTCAAGCGGACGTTGCCCGAGGCGTTCGGGATCTTCGTTCTTCCGCCGAGCGAGGACGAACTGCTACGGCGCCTCAGGGATCGTGGTCGCGACGACGAAGAGGCGATCATGCGTCGATTCGCCGAAGCGAAGAAAGAACTGGCGTTCGCCCGATCGAGCGGCGTCTACGACGCGTTCGTCATCAACGATGATCTCTTTCGCGCCATTGACGATGTCGCCTCGCTTGTGCGGACACGGCTCGGCATCCCATCGTGAGTGGTGGACCAGTTACCATCCCGCCATGCTTCGCTTGCGAGACCTCGCGAAATCCTTTGGCGGCGTGAAGGCCGTTGACGGATTGTCGCTTGAGGTTCGTCGGGGCGAGGTGTTCGGGTTGCTTGGCGCCAACGGTGCGGGAAAGAGTACGACCATCAACATGGCGATGGGATTGGTCGCCCCCGATCGGGGCACCGTCGAACTCGAAGGACTCGGTCCACCGACCAATGCCCAGGTGCGGCGCCATCTCGGATTCGCGCCGCAGACGCTCGCGCTCTACGACCAGCTTTCGGCCGAGGAAAACCTTCAGTTCTTCGCCCGGCTCTACGGTCTCACGGACGCAAAGTCGCGGGCCGCGGCGGTTCTGGAACTCGTCGGTCTCGCGCCACGCGCGAAGGATCGTGTTGCGACGTACTCCGGTGGAATGCAGCGACGCCTCAATCTCGCGGTCGCGCTGCTGCATGATCCGCCACTCCTCTTGCTTGACGAACCGACAGCAGGTGTCGATCCGCAGTCGCGCAACAACATTCTCGAACTGGTGCGCGATCTCGCGAGCAGAGGACGCACGGTCGTCTACACCACGCACTACATGGAAGAGGCGTCGCGCCTCTGCGATCGTGTCGGCATCCTCGACCACGGCAAATTGCTCGATGTCGGAACGGTGCCCGAACTCGTCCAGCGCCACGGAGGCGATACGGTCGTGGTCGTCGAGCGCACCGGCCTCGCCGAAGAGCGGATCACCACCAGCGAACCGTTGAAGCAGATCTCGCTGGCCTTGGATGCGGGAGACGTCAGCGGTGTGCGAGTCGAGCGTCCGGATTTGGAAGCGGTGTTTCTCGCGCTGACCGGCAGGAGCTTGCGCGACTGATGTATCCAATGCTCGTCATCGCTGCGAAGGACCTGAAGCTGCTCTTCCGAGACCGGACGAGTGCCTTTTTCACCTTCGGCTTCCCGCTGCTGCTCGCGATCTTCTTCGGCATGGTCTTCGGTGGCAGCGGGGGCGGTTCGCCCGCGACGCTGGCGATCGTCGACGAAAGCGGTGGACCGATCGCGAAATCGTTCGCGAAAGACCTCGAAGACGATGAACTGATCGAGACCGTGCATGTGGCTGATCGCGTCGCCGGTGAACTGATGGTGCGGCAGGGTAAGGCGATCGCGTGCGTGATTCTCCCGAAGAGCTTCGATGCCGGCGCGAACGCGATGTTCACGGGAGGGGGGCTTCAGGTCGAAGCGCTCGTCGATCCCGCGCGCAAGGCCGAGACCGGTCTTCTCACCGGCAAGCTGAACGAGATCGCGTTTCGCCAGCTCGGCCGGGCATTCAACGACCCGAAGCGAATGACCTCGATGTTGACGACGGCGCGGGCGGCGATCGCGATCTCGCCGAACACCTCCGCCAAGGACAAAGGTCTCTTTCGGAACTTCTTTGACAGCGCTGAAAAGCTGAGCAAAAACACGACGCGCGATCCACCGAAGGACGGCGCCGATGCGTCGGAGGACACTGGCATTTTCGGCGGCTTTTCGCCTGCAAAAGTCACGGTCACCGAGCTGAAGTCCCGGTCGGACGCCGGACCGAATAGTCCGTACGCGATCAGTTTTCCGCAAGGCATCGCGTGGGGACTCATGGGTTGCGTGATGAGTTTCGCGTCGGGCCTTGCCCGCGAGCGGTCACGTGGCACGCTGCTGCGACTTGCGGTCGCGCCGGTGAGTCGTCTTCAGGTGCTCGGGGGCAAGGCGCTCGGCTGCTTCCTTGCGTGCCTGATGGTGGTGTTCCTGTTGGTGCTCTTTGGCCGGGCATTCCTCGGTGTCACCATCGGGAATCCATGGCTATTCGTTCTTGCCGCGATCATCAGTGCGTTCGGATTCTCAGGGGTGATGATGCTCCTCACTGGACTGTTCCGCTCCGAGGGAGGCGCGGAAGGCGCGGGGCGAGCGGTGATCCTCGTGCTCGCCATGATTGGTGGCGGCACGATTCCACTCTTCTTCATGCCGCCGTTTCTTCAGACGCTCAGTTCGATCTCACCATTCAAATGGGCGATCTTCGCCGTGGAAGGCGCACTCTGGCGCGGCCTCACGGTCGAGCAACTCCTTCCGGCCTTCGGCGCCCTGTTCGCCTTCGGCATCGCAGGTCTCATCATCGGCGGCCGCGGCTTCGCGAGATCCGACGCACGGTGAGTGGGCGATTCTCCTCGTTAGAAGAACGCTTCGATCGTCGACAGGAGCGACTCGAAGACCTCGTCCGGTGTGCGCGTCGCATCGATCTGGCGATAGCGGTCGGGATAGTCGCAAATCTGCTGCAGGTATCCCGCGCGGACGCGCCGGTGAAAATCCATCCCGCGCTGTTCGATGCGATCGAGCAGCGGTGACAGACGGCTCGCGGCAGTGTGTTCGTCCACGTCGAAGATGACCGTGAGGTCAGGCCAACGGTCGCCCGTCGCGACTTTGCTCACAGCCATGATCTCTTCGACGCTGAGTCCGCCCGCGGTGCCCTGGTAGGCGAGC
>JBBQCR010000271.1:0-5226 GCA_038318935.1 Phycisphaerales bacterium | reverse complement strand
TCTGGGATCGGGCTCGAGTCTGCGATCGGGGAAGGTGGACGGAAGAGACGTCGACCGGCCTGCGAGGACCGACGCGATCGAGAGCCTCTGGGAGGTATGTCGCTGGTCGGTTACCGGACGTTGAGTCAATCCTGTCCAAGGACGACCAAAGGGCCAAGCCGCCTTCACGGGCGTCCAAGCCAGGGTTGCAGCGTTGGTTATAGTGCGTCTCCCACCTCGGCGGGGGCGGCCGCAGGTTCTTGAACAGGACTTGCGGACGAGTTGGTGTGACGGGTGTGCGCTCATCGTTCTCTAAACGATGTGCGTCTTGCTATCTACGAAACTCTGCCCTTCCTCCGCGTTGACGCGACCAGCGTCGGAGAGGGCGATCGAGGGCGACCATGGCTTCACAGAAGGCTGCCTGGGGCATCGAGGTTGGCGCGTACGCGATCAAGGCGATTCGCCTCGAGCGCTCTGGCGACCAAGCACGATTGACGGATTTCGCGGTCATCCCGCATAAAAAGGTGCTCACCACTCCCGACCTGGATCAGGAGGAGATGATCCGTCTCGCCTTGGGACAGTTCGTGAGCCAGAAGAAGGTCGAGGGCGAGCACTGCGTCATCTCGATCCCAGGAAACACAGCCTTCGCACGATTCGCGAAGCTTCCGCCCGTCGAGCCGCGCAAGGTTCCGGACATCGTGAAGTTCGAGGCGGTCCAGCAGATTCCATTTCCGATCGAAGAGGTCGAGTGGGACTACGAAACCTTCGAGGCGACCGACAGTCCTGAGATCGAAGTCGGTATTTTCGCGATCACCAAGGAACGCCTCAACCAGCGGCTCGCGTTGTACGCGGAACTCGGTATCAACCCCGACATCGTCACGATCAGCCCGCTCGCGGTGTTCAACTCGATGAGCTTCGATCTGGATCTGGGGCCGCAAACCAAGCCGATCGTATTTCTGGACATCGGAACGAGCGCGACCGATCTCGTCGTCGCCGACGAAGGACGATGCTGGATTCGTACGTTCCCCGTCGGCGGAACCAGCTTCACCGACGCGATCGCCGAGAGCTTCAAGCTTAACTACGGAAAGGCCGACGCCCTCAAGCAGGAGGCGGCTACCAGTAAGTACGCGAAGCAGATCATGCAGGCGATGCGCCCGGTCTTCACTGATTTGCTCACGGACGTTCAGAAGTCCCTCAACTATTACCAGCAACTGCATCGCGGCGTGAATCTCGACACGATCATCGGGTTGGGGTCGACCTTCAAGATCCCCGGCCTGCGCAAGTTCCTGGGACAGCAACTCAACCTTGAGATCCAGCGGCACGACGAGTTCCGCAAGATCCGAATCGAGGGTCGCGAGGCTGCAGATTTCGCGGCCAACGCCGTCAACATGGCGACTGCGTACGGTCTGGCCCTGCAGGGTATCGGCTTGGCACCGATCGACGTGAATCTTGCTCCGGTCAAGGCTCTCCGCGAACAGATGTGGGGCGCGAAGACCAAGTGGTTCGCCGCCGCTGCAGCTTTGGCGGTGGTGTCCGGCGGCCTCATGTTCGCCCGACCAATCCTCGACGGCGGGGCGTTGCAGAGCGCTGAAGCGAAGTCAACCGATGGTGTCGTGCAGAGCGTGCTCTCGCAGGGCAAGGGTTTCCAGAATACGTATAAGGAACTTGAGACGCAGGCAAACCTTGGCTATCGAGCGGAGAACCTGCGTCGATTGACCGATGAGCGCCGCGTGTGGCCCGCCTTGGTGGACGACGTGGCTCAGGCTATCGTGAGCGCCGGTCCGCAACTTGAGATGCTCGGCGAAAGTCCGGAACTCATCGCCAAGATCCCGCCCGGGGATCGTCGAGCCATCGCCTTGGACAATCTCGCGGGAACCTACAGCTACAACAAGGGCTCGCGGCGAATCAAGGTGGAGATGGTGGTGAGCTTCACCAACGCCGGCCGTCAGGACTTCCTCAACGACACCGTCGGCAAGTGGATTCGAGAGCAGGAAGGGAAGGATCGCCCCGGGATCCCGTACCGGATCGTTCCAGGAAGCTTCTCACTGAACCCTGACAAGTTGGTGAGCGCGATCGTCGACGAGAGCGGTATGGCGAAGATGCCCGATGCCTCAAGCTCGCCAAGCGATCGTGCCGGAAGCGACCGGCCGCGGAACGAAGCGCCCCCTGCGGATCCGAGCGCCGGCGAAGAAGGCACCGGAACCGGTCTCGGTGACGGTCAAGGCCTGCCCGGAAAACGTCGCCAGGGCGAGAACACCGTGACTCGTCCCGGTGCCCGAGTCGGATTCGGAAACAGCTCGACAGGCGACGCCGGTTCGCCGAGCGATCCTGGAACGGGCGGCGCGAGCAATCCTGCAGATGGAATCAACCGAAATCGGCCGGGTGGCGCGACCGGCGAGGCACCGAAGTTTGACCTCGAGTCCCTCGCTCCCATCCCGACCATGCCAGCACTGCTGAAGAAGGGCGACAGCATCTTCCGCGGCGTGCTTACGTTTGAGATCGAACTGCCCCCGGTGCGACTCGCACCCGTGGCTGAGGAGCAACCGCAGTCATGAAGCCCGTTCTCGATTGGATCAAGAGCAATGTCTTGGTCGTCGTCTTCGCTGTGGTCGCGATCGGCGCGTTGGTCGCCGGCTGGTTTTTGTCGAGTTCTATGAACGCGTCCGTGCGGCTGCAAGCCGAGGCTCGCGCTCGCAAGATGACCGAGTTGACAGCGCTTGAGAAGAGCAGCGTCACGCTGAACATTCCAGGCAAGGAACCGGTGACGAAGTCGCTTGTTCTCAATCAACCGCTCCTCGATCAGTACAAGGAAATCACCGACAAACTCCGCGGCGACGCCGACCAGGTCCACGCGCTGGCGTTAGCTCACAATCGTCGCGATCACAAACCGGTCCTTGACGGAGTCTTCCCGCAACCGCCTGCGGCGAAGCGACAGACGATCGCGTTCGCGATGCACAAGGAACTGGTTGCCGCGTACGACGCCTTGATCAAGTCGGTGAACGGCGGCATGCCGCCGGTGAACGAACAGATGGGCGATGACTTGATGCGGCGGGAATCGCAGTTCGTTCAGTCCACCTTGAAGAAGGCGAGTCGGGAAGCGTTGGACGCGACGGAGCTTCAAGCCCTGAAGTCGGAACTGACCAAGAGCAGGCTTGGGATCTACGGAGAGCAAGCCCAAAAGATCAGCCTCTACGTTTCGCCAAGCAATCTTGACATACCGATGTCGCCTGAACGTGCGGTGCCGTCGCTCGGCACGCTGTTCGATTGGCAATGGAAGTACTGGGTCACCAGCGATGTGCTCGGTGCTATCGCAGACGCCAGCGCCACCGCAAACGGCGGCACTCCCGGGAGCGTGCTCAAGAGTCCGGTCAAGCGCGTGATTTCGATCCGCATTCCAGACGGTGGCTTCACCGCGAAGCAGCAGCCTCAGGGGGCGTCGTTCGGAGGCTCGAACTCGGGCGCGGGCTTTGGTGGCAGCGGAGACGGATCAACGCCGTCTGCCGCGGCCGCTCCCGCCCCAGGAGTCGAGCCGGTGTTGGCGCCGCCGCAGATCGATCAGACCGCCGAAGCGGCTCGCGACTACAAGCGAAGCTTCACCGGACGCGAAACGAATCCCATCTTCGACGTGCGCCGCGCTGAGGTCGTTCTCGTGATCGAGACAGCTCGCCTCCCCGAGTTCTTCGACGCGCTCGCACGGCGCAACTTCATGACCGTGCTCGACGTCAAGGTGCAGCCCGCGGATGCATTCGCGGCCGCCCGCGATGGTTTCATCTACGGCAAGGCACCCGTGTCAACCGTCTCGATGACCGTTGAGAGCGTCTGGCTCCGCGAGTGGACCGCCCCGCTGATGCCAGCTGACGTTCGAACCGCGTTGGGCATCACTGTTCCCGCAGCGGCCGACCCCGCCGCTGGAGCCGCACCGCCTGCCGGTTGATCAGTGTTCACGAATCTCTTCGTCGTTCATTCCGCCATCCCCCTTTTCCCCCAATGCCTCTCGCCATATTGCGAAAGGCACTCAGCCCTGAGGGCACGTCCCCATGAAGATCAAGGGCATCCCGTTCTGGGAACAGCACATCGAGAAGTTCATCCTGTGCGGCTTCGGCGTCGTCCTTGTAGGCGTCGGCGTGTCGCAGGTGCTCTTGCGTCCCAACGACGTACCCATCGAGGGTACGGAGGCTGGACCAGACGGAATTGAGCAGCGCTTGAAGGTGAAGGCCGATTCCATTCGTCAACGACTCGCGGAGGGAGCGACGACGCAGCCCCTCGTCGAGGGCGAAGTACCGCTTGCGATGAAGGATTTCCGTGCGGCTGTCGAGGGTGGCGTCGCGCCGAAATCGACACTGCCAGTGACGGCACCAGCGCTCGCCGCGGAAATCTTGCCGTCTGAGAGCGTCGCGGGTGACGCGAGGTTCTTCGAGCCCAAGCTGCCAGCACCGGTCATGCTGGGCGTACGGCAGGAGTCCGATACGCTGGACGAGACTGCGGTCACCCAGCATCCGGAACTCACGGCGGTTCTCAAGGCCCAGAATGGCCAAGACAGCGCGTCGCGAGACATCTCGTGGACCATTCCGTATGCATCGATTGACCTCAAGGCGATGCGAGAGGAACTGCACAAGGGTCTGCCGAACGCCAAGCCTCCGCTGCTTCCGATTCCAACCCTCTGGTACAACGATGCTCTGTGGTTGGTTGACGTCGCGTTTGAGCGTGAAGAACGACTCGCCGACGGATCATGGGGCAACGGTGCCGTCATCGCTCAACTCCCCGGTCAGTTCTCGTTCCGAAAAGAGATCCCGACGGCAGATGCGATCCTGCGGGACGAGATGTTCCGAATCCTTTCCCAGAAGGGAAAGGTGCTTGAGGTTCTCCAGCCGGAGTTTCTGCCGACGAAAGGCAACACCTTTTCTCCGACGCTGCTGCTCGATGAGAAGCAGGTAGCTGCCACTGTTGGGGAGGATGAGCAGGTGCGCCGGTTGAAGCGTGACTACGCCCGGCGCGTCGCGGATCGCGACCACACGCTGGAACTGGTGAAGGCGCTTGGTGGTCCCTGCGAGGCGCAGAAGCCCGAGGACGAGAAGAAGAAGGAGAAGGAGAAGGACAAGAGCAAGAGCAACGAGGGGAGTGGAGCTGGCGGTGGAGGCGGCAACGCACCCCCAGGTGGCGGCGGTCTCAGTGGCGGTACCGGGCCCGGAAAGAACAACCGGGGCGAGGGAAAGCGAACCAAGGAGGACGAGGAGAAGTGCGTTCGCC
>JBBQCR010000270.1:0-5230 GCA_038318935.1 Phycisphaerales bacterium | reverse complement strand
CACACGCTGCTTCTGGCCGCCCGACAATTGATTGGGGCGATGCGTGACGCGATTGGAGAGTCCCACTCGATCGAGGGCCTCCAGCGCCCGCTTGCGTCGGGCTCCCCATCGCCAACCGTTGCCTCGAGCGTAGATCAAGGGGAGTTCGACGTTCTGCAACGCCGTCTGACGCGACAGCAGTTCGAACGCTTGGAACACGAAGCCAATCTGTTCGTTGCGGATCCGCGCGAGTTCCGCCGCACCCATGCGGCTTACCTCTTTGCCGGTGAGCTTGTAGGTGCCGGCGGTCGGCCGGTCGAGACAACCAAGCACGTTCATGAGCGTGCTCTTGCCGGAGCCGGAGCTGCCCATGATCGCGACCATCTCGTTGCGGTCGATACCCAACGACACACCGCGAAGTGCGTGGATGGTCTCGACGCCGACGCGGTAGACCTTCGTGATGTCACGGAGTTCGATGAGCATGCCTTGGGAGTCCCGCGATCACTTCGAGGCGGTGGCGTCCGCTGGTTTCGCGTTGGCAACTGCCGAGTCGGAGCTCTTGCCATCGCCGGTCTTGCCGGCATCCTTGCCCTTCGCCTCGTCCTCGACACGATCGTTGTGTTTCAGCTTTTCGATCGCTTTGTACGGTCCGGTGACAAGCACGTCTCCAACCTTGAGACCCGCGACAACCATGGTGGAGGTGAGGTTGCTCGGACCTGTTCGGACAGGAGTCAGTACTGCCTTGCCATCGACCACGCGGAAGACAACGGGAGTCGTGCGCCGCTGGCGATCGACCAGTGGATTGTCCTTGCTGATCTCCAGGGGGATCTCTTCGGTTGTCCGATCAAGGACTGCTTGACTCGGAACGGCCAGACCGCGGTGCTTCTCGATCTGGATGTCGACGTTGCAGGCCAGGCCGCTCAGGATCTGGCGACCCTCCTTCGGGTCGATCTCGATCTCCACTTTGAAGTAGCCGGTGCCGCTCTGTTCTGCGGTGCGCTGGAGCGGGACTTTGATGACGCGACCGGTGAAGATCTCGTCCTTGTAGGCGTTGATTCGAATCTCCGCAGGCTGATCGCGGGTCACCCGGGCGATGTCTGCTTCGTTGACCTTGGCGTTCATCTTCACCGTCGATAGATCGCCGATGGTCAGGATCACCGTGCCTGCGTTGTTCATCGTGCCGACCATCACCAGTTCACCGACTTCGGCGTTGAGTCGGGTGATCATCCCTTCGATGGGGACGGAGATGACGGTCTTGTCGAGGGCTTCCTGAGCGCGGTTGATGTCGGCCTCGGCGCCAGCGAGCGAACTCTCGATCACGCTGATGTTGTGCCTGCTTGCGGCGACGGTTGCCTCGAGGTCCAGCACCCGCGCGGTTGCGTCGTCGAGCACTTGACGCGAGACGTCTCCTGATTCAAAGAGCGCCTTCTGCCGAGCCATGACCGCCTTCGCGTTTTCCGTCGATGCGAGCGGCCCGGCAATGCGCGCTTGTTCGCCATCGAGGCGATGCTTCTCGCCATCGCGACGAGCCTGTGCGGACTCAAGCTGGGCTTTGAACTGACGATCGTCGAGCCGAACGACGACGTCCCCCTTCTTGACCCGATCGCCCTCGCGAAACGGCAAGCCCAGAATGCGGGCGGAGACCTCCGCCGAAATGTCGACCTTCACGTTCGGGATGACCTCGCCCGGGGCGGAAATCGTCTCGGCCAACTCCCGTTCCGCAACGATCTCTAACCGGACCTTTGTCCCCCCCGTGTCCGAGGAGGAAGGAAACCAGTTGGCGATATCGCGACCAGCGACAACGGCGACGAGAGCGAGGATGAAGATCAGCGCAACGAGGGCGCCGAGGAAGACACGCACAGGGGGAGGCTCCAGCGATCAGCGAGACACGCGACATGGCTCGGCCGCGAGCCCACAATTCCGCCACGCCAACACCTCGGAACAGGTCCTGAACGACGTCGACGGGGGATCGATCGTATTGGGGTTTGTCGAAGCTGGGTTGCAGAACCCGCTGATGAGACCCTTCAAGTTACCCACCGGATACATGGTACCGACGCGCTCGCCCGCGATGCCGCCGCAACGCAACGACCCCCCGGCCGAAGCCGGGGGGTCGTGAGTGTCTGCTGAACTGTTGTTCCTCAGTCGAGGAACGTCAGATCATTAGGGGCAAGCGCCCCAAGCGCCGAGGAGGATGGCGAGATCGCTCGCGCCAACCGAGCCGTCGCCGTTCAGATCGCCGGTGCCCGCTCCGCCCCACTGGCCGAGCAGGATCGCAAGGTCGGCAGCGCCAACCGAGCCATCGCCGTTCAGGTCAGCCGGGCAAGCCGACGCGATAGTCGTCGGAGTACCGAAGACGTTGAACGCGTTGCTGTAGAGCTGATTCGGGTCGTCGCCAGCCTGCACCGAGTTACCGGTAAGGGCCTGATAGACCGCAAAGCCGGGGGTCGGGAAGGTGACCGAACGCCACGAGAACACGCCCGTTGCGATCGACTGATCGATCATCGGGATGCCGTTGGGCGAATAGATGAACCACGCGAAGTTAGAGAACACCGAGCCACCAGCGGCCGGATCGTTCGGGTTCGAGGCGTACACCGTGAGGTAGTAGTTGCCCGGAGCCAAGGTCACCGGCGGATCGATGTTGATCGCGTGGGACGCCGTCGCAGCCGAGTCCAAACCGTCATCGAACGGCACCGGGTAAGGCACCGAACCCGAGAACAACTGGTCGCCATCAACCGGCTTGTTGAAGTTCGTGCGCTTCCAGATCGTGTAGTGCAGCGTGTCGTTGACGACACCTGCGGGCTGGAAGCCCTTCACCACGAGTTGCGTGACGTCCCAAGCGTTGCCGCCCGCGTCCGGGGTCGGAACCGTGAAGGGACGAGCGAGCCAACGCTGCTTCGAGGCTGCACTGATTGCACCGCTCGAGAGGCCGAGGTTCTGATTCGCTCCAGCACTCGTGACGATGAACTTCTGCGGCCCCGTGGTGTACACGACGCCAGCGAAGGTCGCTTCGATGGTGCCTGGACCAAACGAGACGGTGGGTTCAACAAACGAACCGACGCGAATGAGATAGTACTTCTGGCTCTCCGCGTCGATCAGGGTCACGCCCTCACCGCCCGGAGCCGTACCGCCGCCGTCAACCTGACCGATGAATGCAGGCGGAATCTCCGTCTGCGGATTGGCGACGACCGCCGTATCGAACGGACCGTAGAGTTCGAGGACCGTATCAACGCCGGGGTGAGTCACCACCCACGTGAGCTGACCATTGGCCGGAGCCTGGGTCATCCACCACAGGTCCCGCGCGACACCCGAGGCGGCGCCGGTGACCTGAGTCGACGGACCGTCGGTGTTGGCGTTGGTGTTGTCGAAGGCAACGACCGTGTTCAAAGGCAGAACGGTAGCCGACGTGAGGCAGTCGTTGGCCGGGTTGCTGTCGTTGCAGCTATAGATGAAGTAACCGCAGATCGCGACCGCGCCGTTGTTGACGCAGCTGATGTCCCAGTCGTTGGAGCAGCAGGACGGATCGGCAGCGCAGACTGCGTTGCAGCAGGACCAGTCGTCGCAGCCAGGAGTGGCATGCGCGACATCGCAGGGCAGGCTGGCGCCGACGCAGCCGGAGTCGCCAGCAGTGATCTCAACGCCGAGCGTGTAGTCCACACAGGCGTTGGCTGGATTGGCCGCATCAACCTCAAAAGAGGTCGTCGCGATCACGTAGTACTCACCGGCGGTGAGGAAGTACGAGACCGTGGTGAAGCTCGGGATCGCCTGACCGTAGAACGGGGCGGCGGGGCAGGACGCGGTTTGTCCGATGAAGAGGACGACCTCGCCACCGTCGTTGGAACGGTTCAGGGTGACGTCAATTTTGCAATCGGCCGTCAGCGTGAACTTGTACCAGTCGAGATCACGAGAGGTGTAGGTCGTTCCGCCAGCGGGAATGTACGTACCCATCGTGCCGGTAACGTTGATCGAACCACCGACGCCGAAAGACCCGAGGGCCTGGAAGTCGGACGGGTTGGCATTGCAGCCGCCGTTCGGATCGGGGGTGAGGGCGCCGCAGACGGCGCCGTCGTTCTGAACGAAATCAGTCGCCGAAGCCGAGCTTGCGAAGCCCAGCACCGCGACTGCGAGCAGAGAGCTGCTCGCGAAAAGACCGCTCTTAAACATTCGAAGTCCTCCTGGAGACCCGCCCCGCGCGGAGTCTCGTGTAATCCCAATTGCCCAATCACCAAACCGACGCCGAACACATATCCGGCGGGCGGCATGCGCGGAATCAGACAGAAGATAGCCCCAAGCAAGAGCACGTCCAGCCCTTAGCACCGGGAATGTGTTCGAGCGACCAGCCAGTGAACAGATTTTCACCCGGGAAACGAACACAACCCTTGCGCGAGGCGTGCAAGTTCCTGCGAATCAATCGGTTGACGCACAACCTGAGCGGTTACCGGACCGGTTCGATCGACACAGTGAGACGGCAGCTCTGAAACTGGTCAGCCAAGAACTCTGCTCGCTCGCGGTGAGTCACGATCACTTGGCCGACGCCCTTCTTGTGGGCTTCCATCATGCAGCGGGTCGCGGTCGGTCGGTTGAGCCGTGCGATCTTCACGACTGTCTCGACCACGTAGTCCATGTCGTTCTTGTTGTCGTCATGCAACAAGACACGCCACTGCGGAAGCACATCAGGAAGCGGACGCACCGGCTTCGGACGCACTGTCGCGGTGGCGGAAACGCCGCTGTCGCGGCTGGCGTTCAGCGGCGCGTCCGGCTGCGATTCCGCGTGCGCGTCCCGCGGACCAAGCGACCCGGAACGGGGGACAAAGTGGGTGACAAATCGAATGGTTTCACTCGTCATGAAGAGACTCGTTCGCCTCGCAAGCGCGAGGCACCCACGGCACGTGCCCGTCACGAAGATCGCAGTATAAGCCCATTCACCGCCGGAAGTCATGGGTCTTGTTGCAACTCCGTTGATCTCCTGCTCCCGATTTGCCCGTGGCGACCGGCAGCTCAAAGGGGCTCGCGACTCGACCCTCATCGCCAGTCGACGACGATCTTCCCGAATTGGTGTCCCGCTTCGATGCGGGCATACGCGGCTGCCGCGTCCTTCGGAGCGAAGACGGAGTCGACGACGGGCTGGATGCCGCCAGAGCGGAACAGCGCGACGCACTCCCGAAACTCGCGCATGTCACCCATGGTCGAGCCGACGATTCGGAGCTGATTCCAGAAGATCCGGGTGAGATCCGTGACGCCGTCGGAGCCGCTG